>JAEZBA010000526.1 GCA_023430245.1 Pseudomonadota bacterium | reverse complement strand
ACGATCCCGATGGTGGCGACGAACAGACCGGCCTTGCGCGCAACGAATTCGCGGGCGATCCGGTCGACGAAGACGGCGGTCTTTGCCGCTGGTGTGAACGCATCGCGCCGCAGATGCATCGGTGTAGTCCCGGCATGATCGGCTGAGCCCCGGAACATGACCTCGATGCGCGTAATCCCGACGATTGCGGTGACGATGCCGACATCGATCCGGCCGTCCTGAAGCACCAGGCCCTGCTCGATATGCAATTCAAAAAAGCAGGCGATGTCGTTGCGCTTCGCCGTTGCCAGCGCCGCGACATTTCCGCCGACCCGGTCGATGGCATGCGAGAGCACCTCGCCGGAAGGGTCGGTGTATCGCAGCATCGCGTCGTCAAGGACGCCTGCCATGCCGCGGCTGCCGATGCAGGACAGGCCGAATTCGCTCGGCTCCTCGGCGAGAAAATCGATCACCTCGATTGCATGCCGCAGCACGACACCGGATTCCGCAAGCGACCGGGCGATTTCGAGTGCGGCGAGCACACCGGCCGGCCCGTCGAAGCGTCCGCCGGACGGCACCGTGTCGGAATGCGAGCCGATGAGGATGGTGCCGGCATCTGGCTCCGATCCGGCGCGGCGGCCGCTGAGATTGCCAGAATTGTCGATGCGCGTTTCCAGCCCCGCTGCTTCAAAGCGCTGGCGCAGCCAGACCCGGCCTTGGTCGAAAAGCGGGGAGAACGAGCGGCGGGTGTAGGGCTTGTCCGCATCGGTGATCTCGGCGAGCTGCATCAGGTCGTCCCACAGCCGCCGGCCATCGATTGGCAAATTGCTTGCCATCACGTCCCCTCAAATCTGTCAGCGGCGGTGGCGTCATGATCTGCGCTTTTCAGGGCCGCCGCCGCCAGCGCATATCCGCCGGACGCTCCGTCGACGAAATGCATGTGATCCGAATGCGTCGGGAAGGGCGCGAAACACGTCATCATCGCAGCCTGCTGGCGATGCAGTCCGAAGCGGACCGATCCCTCGCGCGCGGCGGCTGCGAGCCTGCGTTCGATTTCCTCGGCCAGTTCGGGCGTGCAGTCGATGATCATGCGCAGGGCATCGTCGTATTTGCGGAAGTCGGAATTTGCAACAAGCTGCTTCAGATAGACGGCGGGAATGAATTGTCCGACGCGCAGGCGGAAGCGAAAGATCAGGTAGTAAAGCGACGTCAGAAGGAGCGCCGAAATACGCCGGATGAAAACCGGGATGCCGGTATGGCGCGAAACCCGAGCCTCCAGGTCCACGCCCTGCCATCCGAATTTCGGTCCTTGCTCGGGGACGGGAGCGTGCCCTTTCTGCTCTGACAGTGCGATCAGATCCTCGACCACCCGGCGAAAGCTGTCGTGATCGCCGCGCGCGCCCGGAACCACCAGCAGCGCCAGCACGACACCGTGCAACGACGGCATTTCCTCAAAGCGACAGGAGAGCCCGGTCAGGTCGGGGCGGGTTCCCGGAGGCGCCGGTGCCACGGCGAACTGTCCCCGTTTCATGGCGGCTTCCGCCCAGGCGAGGCCACCGCCCATGAACATCGCATAGTTTACATCCTCGGATGGTCCGAAGCGGGCAACGCGGACGTCGACACCGCTCTCGCGCACCTCCCTGACCGGCACCATGGCGCCTCGCAGTTCGAGTGACATTTCTTCCTGCGCCCAGCGCAAGGTCGCAGCCAGCGCTGCACGCGCAGCGTCGGCTGCGGATGGCGGTACGGCAAAGCTGGCGCCATCGCCGCCGAACACGAACGGAAATTCGCGGCCGACTGCGTTGACGACGGCGGCGATGCCCGCGACACCGGCCATGTTGACGGCCTTGTAGCGATTATCCTGGATGGCGCGCGTGGAGCCGACGACATCGGTCGTGCCGATCACCCAATCCGGCGGAAGCGGTTGATACAATGTGTCGTCCAGGACGCGCGGAAAGCCGCGAAACACCGGGACGCGGTCATAGAAGCTTTCGCTGTCATGTTCCGAATTCACAGACGCCTGTCCTCAATCCGGCCATCGTACCGCGTTCGCCTCAATTCGCCGACTCGAACCAGCGCAGGAAGCGACCGCCGGCGATCCCGCGCATCAGCGCAAGGTTGTATTCGGTGAATGTCTCGGGACGATGCCACCCGCCTGTCGGCCAGTTCGAAACCGCGCGCTCGAGGCGGGCAAGGTCGATCGCGCGGCGCGCCAGCGGCGAGCGCGAAAGGGCTTTTATCTCTGACGCCATCGCGCTGCGGCGGCCTGAAAATCTCTCATGCCAATCCGTATCCTGCAGCCCACGCAGATTGTTGGTCAGGACGACTTCCGGAAGCAGGCCCCACATCGCGCGCCGGATCAGCGAACGATCCGTGCCTTCGGCGAGATATTGCTCGGGCGGCACCCCGAAACAATACGACACGACATCGATGTCCGCGGTCGGATCACGGACCTCGACGCCTGTCAGCGCTTTCTCCGCCGCATACCAATCGCCGGCATAATCGGCTTGCAGCAGCGACTGGAACCGTTCATCCGGCCCCGTGCGATAACAAAAATCGTGCCCGTTCGTCCGGGCGCGCGCGTCGACTCCCATTGCGGCTGCAAATTCCGGCCGGATCGGTGAATGCTCCTGCCAGGATGCGACACGGCGTGGATGCCGGCCCGCAGCAAGGTCGCCAAGCCATGCCGGGAGCAGGGGATCAATGAACAGATCCCGGGTTGCGGTCCAGCGCGAGTGCGGCGTGCGGCGATAATACAAATTCCACTGACGAAGCGCGGTCAGCCAGCGGCCGCGTTTGAGATGTTCGGCTGCCTGCGACCAGCCGCTCCAGCTGATCGTGGAATTGCCGCGCAATCCGCCGAGCAATACGCGATGGCCTTGCTTGCCTGCCAGCCGCAGGATGGCCAGCACCCAGCCGAGATTGGTCGGATTCCGCACCGGCCCTTCCAGCGCGAGGACAAACCGGTCGATCTCGGCGAAGTCGTCGGCAGCGACGCTCTCGACGTAAGTCACATCGATACTGTCCGTCGCCTTGGCAATGGCTTCGACGTAAGGCGTTTCATCCGCATAGTATCCGGCTGCGACCGGTCCGTCGAAACCGCGGCGCGGAACGCCGGTGAAGGCGGCGAGCCGCTGCTTTGTTTCATCGAGCGCACACGCCGCAAGTGCGGCAACCGACGACGAATCCAGGCCGCCACTAAGCAGGCAGCCGATCGGATGAGCGCTTCGCATCTGGCGCCGTACCGCGACGTCGAGCCTTTCGCGCAATCCTTCGGCATAATCCTGGTCTGACGGCAATCTTACAGGTTGGATATCGTGCGGAGACCAGTATTGCTGTTGGCTTATTGCGCCGCGTGCATCGACCCGCATGACGTGCGCTGGCCGGACGCGATAAATATCCTTGTAAATCGTGGTCGCGTGTTCGGCGTGATTGAGCACAAGGAAATCGGCAAACTTCTCCTCGCTCAATGCGCGCGGCACCGCATTCATCGCGAACAAACCGTTGGGCATGGTGGCGAAAGCGAAGAATCGCTCGCTGCGATGCCACATGACGACATTGAGCCCGATGTGATCGCGGGCCAGCGTCAGGAGACGTTGCTGCGGATTCCAGATCGCCGCCGCGAACGGGCCGCGCAGCATCAGCCAGACGGCGTCGCCAAGCCGTTCCCACGCAGTCAGCAGCACCCGCGAATCCGGCCAGGCCATCGCGTCCCGATTTGATAACCCGATGCGGCGAAGGATGTCCTTGCGGTTGTCGAGCCGCAGATCGGCGGTGATCATCGACCCGCTTTGTCCGCGGTAGGGCTGATGGTCGATGCGATCCTCGGGCGTCATCCGCATCAGCACATGGACAAAGCCGATGCTGCCGCTGACGGATATATCGGATCGATCGGGCCCATGGGAGCGAAGCGCGTTCACCACCCGATCGAGTTCGCTGCGGCTGACCTGTTGGCCATCGAAGCGCAGCATGCCCGCGATACCGCTCATCTGAGGCTGCCGGTCAGTTCATCGCGGGCTGCCGAATGCGGCAAGTTGCGTGAAGGAGCCGTCGTCGCCTCCGATGATTGTTTGCTGGCCGACCTCGATCCAGGCATGAGCGGCAATGTCGTCGCCGCTGCGTGCGACACCGAGGCATAGCCGGCTTGCGATTCCGCGTCGGCGCAGCATCGCATGCGCGGCCAGCGCGCGGGGCAGACACATCCTGTCCATCCGCTGTCGCGCCGCACTGTGCTCGATTGCCCAGGCAATCCAGTTCACGTCGTCACCTGCGAAGCGGGTCACTCTCCTGGGCGGACGATCGGCCCAGGCGAACAGTCGGGCGGGCGGCAAGAGTCGCACGGCGAGCCGTGCGAGCAGCAGCATGATTGCTGCCTCGCGCAGATGGGTTCGCCGCCGTGTCCGGGGCTTCATCGCGGGGTATCTCGATCGATCTGCCGGGCCAGTCGGCGTTCGATCAACCGTTGAAGGAAAGGCAGCACGTCATGCGACAAGGTTGCGTCATCGACGTCATGATTCTGTGACAGGCTGTCGAAGATGTCTCCGACGCGGCGCGGCTCGGACAGCATCCGCCAGATTTCGCTCGCCACGCCGTTGAAGCTGACATAGGTGCCGGACTGGAGGCTCAGGACGACGATGCAGCCATCGAGATCTGTCGCAGGCAGGGTCGGGTCGCGAACCAGGATGCTGTCAATCGTCACGCCCACGCTCAACAGGCTCCACAATCGCCCGCTCCGAGCAGGCAATCTAGCCGACGCTGGAGGCCTTCGCCATCAGGCAGATTTCAACCGGCGCCCGCTATTCGGTCCGAACCGACAGCGGAAACGACATTTCGAACGCGAAACCGAGCTTGGTCGCCGGCACGGTAGGGGCCGGCTCTGGCGGGTGAGGAGGCAATTGCCCGGTGACAGCCGCCTTTGTCGCCGAACCGATCGGCAATTCAGTGATCGCGGGGGCTATCCAGGCTCGCCGTTCGTGCCGGGGATCAGTGTCTGAAAGCTGTGACCGCATCTCGCCTCCGGAAGTCCCGCCAACCAAACATTATGGGGATCGGTTCGCCCATGGCAAGGGCGAGCGATACGTCGGGGGGACCCGTCCGGACACCAATGATAACTCTTTGGTTTGCAAGCATGTAACGCTTGCCGCCAGCGCTTGGCAGTGGCAACCCGCCATGATAGCTTTTTTCGGAGCAGGTTTGATTGAGGCGAGTGGATCGCTCGATCAGATGGCGGCCGATCCATGCATGCCGAAAGGGTTCTCGTATGGCACAAAAAACGACTACAGAGGCGGAGGTAAAGCCCGAGACGCCGGAAGCGACCGCAGCGCCTGAGCTGACCCCTGCGGCGCGCCACGAGATGGCGGACAAGCTCGTCGACCGCTTCGCCTTGTGGGGCGGCGTTGCCGGCCTTGTCCCGGTGCCGGTCGTCGATGTCGCCGCGGTCGCCGGCATTCAGCTGCAGATGCTGCGCCGGCTGTCGCAGATTTATAACGTTCCGTTTTCGGAGAATAGCGGCAAGGCCGTGATCGCGGCACTCGCTGGCACGATGATTCCCGCCACCAGCGGCATTGGCGCAGCCAGCATGCTGAAGTCGGTCCCGATCATCGGAACCATCGCGTCGGGATTTGTGATGCCGGCGCTGGCCGCCGGTGCAACCTTTGCCATTGGCAAGGCGTTCGTCCAGCACTTCGAATCGGGCGGCACGTTGCTCGACTTCAACCCGCCGGACTACCGTGAGTTCATCAAGGTGCAGAAAGAGAAGTGGGATTCGCGCTCGCGCAACAAGGTGTCCGCGACGCAGACGCCTCCCGCTGCGGGCGCCACGACGGAGGCGGCAAACAACCCTTGACCTGCAGGGTCTGTATCAAACCGGAGGGCAGCCGCGATTGCGAAATCGGCGGCTGTTCCAATGAGACCGATGATCGAAGCGGCCCTCTATATCGTGTTTTGTGCGCTCACCGGATTATGCGGCATCGGGCGCAGGATGGGCTTCCTGGGCACGTTCGGGCTCGCACTTCTGACCACGCCGCTGGTGGTTCTGCCCCTGCTTCTGCTCACCGGCCCGTCGCGAAATACGGAATGGCGTCGGCGGCCCTGATCCTGTCTTATAGAAACCGGCGCGCGGCTTTTTCCGGGGCCCGGCAGCGCCCCTTGCAACAATAGCCGGCCGGCAGCACCGCAATGTCCTTCCTTCAGCTTGTCCACCGCGAGATGCACGCTTCGGTGCGGAAGCTGGTGTTCATGTCGGTGATCGGCGGCGTCAGCAACGCGGCCATTCTCACCGCCATCAACGCGGGTGCCGCGGCGGCCGACACCGAAGAACGCTTGAGTCTGTGGGCTGCGACATTGTTCGTGGTCTCGCTGTTCCTGTTCTTCAAGACGCAGGTCTATGTCTCGACCACGATCACGTCGGAGATTGAGGCCATCATTCACAAGCTTCGCGTCCGGATGATGGATTATGTCCGGCGCTCGGAATTGCTTGCGATCGAGGATATCGGACGGTCGCGGATCATCGCATCGATTTCAGGCGATGCCGCGATCCTGACGCAAGCGAGCAACATGCTCAGCTTCTCGATCCAGGGTCCGGTTCTGATCGGGTTCGTCGCCATCTATGTGGCCTATCTCTCGATCGTTGCGTTTCTGCTGAGCGTGCTGATCGTCAGCATGGCCGGGGTGATCTTCCATTTTAGGAGCCGCCGGCTGACCGCGGAGCGCACGCTTGCGGCCGAGCATGAGCGGCGGCTGTTCGACCGCATCACCGACTTCCTCGATGGCTTCAAGGAGTTGAGACTCAACCGGCCGCGCAGCGACGCCCTGTTCGACGACGCCGTCAACGTGTCGCGGACCGCGGCCAACATCAAGATCCGTGCCCAGTCGGAGACGTTCAAGCAGATCGCCTACTCGCAGGGTTACATGTATATCCTGCTGGGCACCGTCGTGTTCGTTGCGCCGCAATTCAGCGACAGCCTGGGCGGAACGTCGGTCGCCAAGATCACCGCGGCGCTCCTCTACGTGATCGGCGCATGTTTCGCGCTGGTGCAGTCGATCCCGATCCTGATGAATGCCAATGCCGCGGCGGACCGCATTGCGCGGCTGGAAGATTTGCTGCGCTCGACCGTGTCCTCGGAGACCGATGAGATCGTGTCGCCGAAGAGCTTCAAGACGATCGAGATGCGCGACATCGTATTCAGCTATGTCGACCGCCATTCCGACGCGGCGTTCCATATCGGGCCGATCGATTTCACCCTGCGCTCGGGCGAGCTTGTCTTCATCACCGGCGGCAATGGCTCGGGCAAGTCCACGTTTCTGCGTGTGCTCGCCGGGCTTTATCATCCCGAAGAGGGAGACATCCTGCTGGACGGCAGGCGGGTCAACAAGGTGACCCGGGATGAGTATCGCGAGCTGTTTTCCGCGATTTTCTACGACTATCACCTGTTCAGGCGGCTTTACGGGATTCCGGACGCGGACCCGAGCGATCTTGCCAATCTGCTGGCCAAGTTCCGGCTCGAGGACAAAACCGGCCTGATCAACGGTGAGTTCCGGACGCTCGACCTGTCCGGCGGCCAGCGCCGGCGCCTCGCGCTGATTGTCAGCATGCTGGAAAACCGACCCATCATGCTGCTAGACGAGTGGACGGCCGAGCAGGATCCGGAATACAGGCGCAAGTTCTATTATGAACTATTGCCGGAGATGATACGTGCCGGAAAGACCGTCGTGGTCATCACCCACGATGACCGCTTTCTCGACGAGCTGAATCTGACGGGACGGCGCATACATATGGAAGAGGGCCGAATTGTCGAAGAACGTCCAGTGGGCGGCTGAAGGCGTTCGATGAGGAACGACTGATGGCAACGTATCCCGAGACTCTCGATGGCAACCCGCCGCCGCCGGCGAGGAAACGTGGCGCGTGGAATTTTCTGACGCGACGCCTGCCGAGCTTTGCGTTCATGCTGCTGGTGCTGTTCCTCGCGGTGACGGTGCTCTGGCGCTTTGTTGTCATCACGGTCCCCGCCGGACATGTCGGCGTTCTCTGGAAGCGATTCAACACCTTCGATTATTATTGCTGGTGCTTTGCCGGCCGCGGCACCATGCTCAATCCGCAACAATTGCGCGGTGAAGGCCTTCACCTCGTCTGGCCGTGGGGTCACCTGTTCATCTACAATCTTCGCCTGCAATCCACGGCGCAGACCTACAACGCGATCTCGCGGGACGGCGTGAACGTCGCCATCCAGATGAACATCCGCTATCAGCTGCTCCATAACGCGGTTGCGGTGCTGCACAAGTTCATCGGACCCGCCTATTTCGATTCCGTGGTCAGTCCCGAGATCGGGAGCCAGACCAGGCAGGTGATTTCGCAATATACTGCGCAGGAG
>JAEZBA010000497.1 GCA_023430245.1 Pseudomonadota bacterium | reverse complement strand
CGCCAGGTCTCGCCCTTGTCTTCGCTGACATAGAGATGCGCCGGCAACGCGCCGGCAAACACAACGTCGCGTCCCTGAAGCTTGCCGGCGCGGGCCGACCAGAATTCATAATGCGAAAGGCCGTTATTGACCCATCGCCAGGTGATGCCCCCGTCTTCGCTGCGTGCGATGCCAATGCCCCGGGTGGCGGCAAACAGTGTGCCGTCATCCAGCGCCGTCACCGCACTGACGAACACGCCCTGCAGCGCTCGATGCTTCACGGCCCAGCCCTTCTCGGACCGCGCAAGGATGGCAACGCCATCCACCGTGCCGACAGCGATGGAGTCGGACGGGCCGGCGGCGCGCTGGATATTGGTGCCGCCATTCGACAGAAGGATCATGAGCTTCACTCGCCGCGATAGATGTGCGCGGCGAGTGATAGCGGAGGGAACTCTCGCCGTGAAGTCTCGGCAAGCTCATTCACTGCGCGCCGTTAGCGGCTCCGGAGGTTGTGGACGGCGCTGCACTCGTGGTCGGCGTTCCGCTGTCGCTTGCCGAGACGTGCCAGATGGCATTGCCGGCATCGTCGGCGACCAGAAGAGTACCCTCGCGGGTCACGGTGACGCCGACCGGACGCCCATAGGCGACCGACTCGCCCTCCTTCAGGAAGCCGGTGAGAACATCGACCGGATCGCCTGACGGGCGGCCGCCCTGGAACGGCACGAAGATCACGCGGTAGCCGCTCAGATCGGAGCGATTCCACGAACCGTGCAGCCCGACGAACATGCCATTGCGGAACGGCTGCGGCAGCGCGGCGCCGCCATACCAGCTCAGGCCGATGGCCGAGGTATGGCCGCCCAGCGCGTAGTCCGGCGTGATCGATTGCGCGACCAGATCCGGACGCTGCGGCTGTACCCGCTCGTCGACGATCTTGCCCCAATAGCTGTAGGGCCAGCCATAGAAGCCGCCGTCCTGCACCGATGTCAGATAATCCGGCGGCACGTCGTCGCCGATTTCGTCGCGCTCGTTGACCGAGGTCCAGAGTGCGCCGGTTTCGGGTTCGATCGCCATGCCGTTGGCGTTGCGCAGACCGGACGCGAAGATTCGCGATTGGCCGGATGCGAGATCGAGCTCCCAAATGGTCGCGCGATCCTTTTCGATATCCATGCCCTTCTCGCCGATATTGCTGCCGGAGCCGACGGTGATGAATAGCTTCGAGTTGTCGGCGGAGGGCATGATGTTGCGCGTCCAGTGATGACCGACCGGGATGTCGACGAGCTTGGTGCCATCGGCCTTTATCGACGTCTCGCCCTCCTTGTAGGGGTAGCGCACCACGCTGTCGGTGTTGGCGACGTAGAACTGGTCGCCGATCAGCGCCATCCCGAACGGCTGACGCAAACCTTCGAGGAAGACGTGCCGTTCATCGGCGACGCCGTCACCGTCGGTATCGCGCAGCAGCGAAATGCGGTTGGCGTTTTCAACGATCGAGCCGGCGCGCCGCATCACCCAGTTTTGGACCAATGCGCGTGGATTCCAGGACGGTGAAGGCTCGCTGGCCGCTTCGGCCACCAGCACGTCGCCGTTGGGAAGCACGTATATCCAGCGCGGGTGTTTGAGATCGCGCGCGAATGCTTTCACCGACAATCCGTCGGCCGCCTTCGGCATTGCGCCCTCTGGCCAGGGTTCTGCGCGCGCCCAGTTGATGGTGGGGAGGAAGCTTTCCTCCGGCTCAGGGAGTTTCGGCTCCTGGCCGACCGACTGGGCGGGAATCTCTCCCTGTGCCCACAGCGGCGCGGGCCAAAGCGCTCCGGTGGCAGCAATGGAAAAGGTGGCAAACAGAGCGACGCTGGCCTTGATCATGGGACTGCCTCCAATGTCAGGACCGGCACCGGCCTCCCTGACCGGAGCCAACGGCGCTGTTCCGCGCAAGGTTCCCCGCTTCTGCGAACTCAGGTGGAGGCCGAACGCCGCATCACCCGGCCGGTGCCGCTAACCCAGCTCGAATGTCGTAACCCCGAACACCCGATCGAGCCGCAGCGGCGGAATTGGCGCGGTATACATGCGCGCGGTTTCGAAGACTGGGGCGAGACCCAGTTCCCTTGCCAGTGCGACCGCCTCCGGATTGACGGCCGGCACATCCAGAAAAATCTCGCCGCTGCCAATGGCGGCCAGCAGCGCAGCGAGTACAGCTTCCGCCGCGACGCGATCAACAGCGACCAGCGGCCCGATCTTGTGGCCGGTCCGGCAGGGCCGGATGACGCCCCAGGCCGCCAGTCCGCCATCGCGCAGCAAGGCGCGCCCGGCATGCCCTTGCGCGCCGACCCAGCACCGCAGAAACGCCGAGCGCGGCGCCGGAAAGACCATCGCATCGCTCGCTTCCACCTGCGCCAGCGGCACCGTGGTCAAATCGATCACATCCCCGCGCGGGGCATTCGTCATGGCAACCGTGCCGCCGTAGCGGACATTGGCATAGGCGTGGACGAAGTCGGACTTCTCGTAATTGCGCTGCTGCGCAACCACGCCGTCGAGTCCGATGATACGCGCACCGGCATGGGCGATCGCCGCGTTCCAGATC
>JAEZBA010000476.1 GCA_023430245.1 Pseudomonadota bacterium | reverse complement strand
CGCTCAGGCAGAGCCTGAATCCGTGAACGACCGCGACGTCAGCCGCTCGCTCGAAGCGTTACCGGAGGGGCAGCGCAAGGTGGTGCGGGCGATTGCAATCGAGGGGGCATCGATTGCGGTCACGGCGCAGACATTGAACATGAGCGAGGGCGCCGTCCGGGTGGCGCTGCATCGCGGACTGGGAGCTCTGGCCAAGCGCCATCGCGACGAGACATGAAGACCGACGATCTCATTCGTGCGCTGGCTGCCGATCGCGAACCTGCCGGACCCGCGCCGGGCAGGGCGCTTGCGTTTGCCGGTGCGCTTGGCGTCGTGCTCTCTGCGCTCCTCTTCCTGTGGCTGGTGCCGCTGCGACCCAATCTCGGGGAGGCAGTGGTGTCCTTTCCGTTCGCGCTGAAGCCGGTCGAGATGGGCATTCTGGTCGTGGTCTCGGCGATTGTGGTGCTGCGATTGGCCAGGCCCGGTGCGACGCTCGGGTGGACGCTGCTCGCGCTCGCTGTGGTGCCGGCGATCATGGTGGCCGCCGTCGCGGTCGAAATGATGCAGGTGCCCCGCGCGGACTGGCTGGTGAGACTCGCCGGCCAGCACTGGTACATGTGCGTGCTCAATATGGTGTTGCTGTCGCTGCCGATCCTGGCGGCGCTTCTGTTCGGATTGCGATACGGCGCCCCGACCCGGCCGACGCTCGCCGGCGCCGGTGCCGGTCTTCTTGCAGGCGCGCTGGCGGCCAGTCTCTACATCGCGCATTGCCCGGACGACTCGCCGCTGTTCGTCGCCGCCTGGTTTACGCTCGCGATCGCAATCGCGACCGGAATCGGCGCGCTAGCGGGCCGCCGCTTGCTGCGCTGGTAACGCGATCGCGCCGGACGCATTCTGCCTGGCCGATACGCGGCAGGCGTCGGACGTTCTGCGCATCGTGCTCTCGTCCAAGATGCAGGCACTTGCGGGCGACACCGTCGTGGCCTGCGCCAACACCAACGTGCGGCTGCTTCTGGTGTCGAAACACTGCTCCGCATGAGCCGCCGTCGAAATCATCAGGCTGAGAGCGGCGGTGGTTCCAAGCGGGAAGGCCTTGCGGGACCAGGCGTTCATCAGAAGCGCAAAGTGGCCCGATGCATGGTCGGCTGGCATGTCTGCTCCCTTCGAAGACGGTTGCATCCGCGTGGCGATCTCGTTCGCCGCGTGTAATGTCCGCAGCGCCGCCTTTCAAAACCGCTCAGCGCCGCGGTCAAATTCGACGAAAAGATGCGGCGAAGGCACTCGGAAATTGCCTGCGAATGCGCCGATTATTGTTTGGATCGGGTACCGCGGCACGCATGGCACGGTTGCGCTGGTCAGCTGATGCGCGCGCGGTGATAATCACTCTGGACATGCTACAGCGAGGTCATCATGTTGCGCCGAACCGAACGCATCCACTCACTGAGCCGTCGCACCTTCATGACCGGAACCGCCGCAGGCCTTGTTGCCGCATCGCAAGTCCCGACCGAGCAAGCGCAGGCGCAGACGGCTTCGCCGCCGGCCGCCCCGCCGAAAGGCCCTCCGGTCTGGCTCGACCTCGACCAGAAGGCGCTGGACGACGCTTATGACCAGGCCAAATACGCGCCCAACATTCGCCAGATCGTCGGACGCTATCGCACCAACAGCGATCTGACGCGCAAGCGGCTCGGTGCGCCGACGCGGCTGAGCTACGGCGCGACGCCGATCGAGGCTTTCGATCTGTTCGCGACCAAGGCAGCGAATGCGCCGATCAACGTGTTCCTGCATGGCGGCGCCTGGCGCGCCGAACTCGCGCAATATTACGCGTTCCCGGCCGAGATGTTTGTCAATGCCGGCGCCCATTACATCTCGGTCGATTTCAAGAATGTCACCGAGACCGACGGCGACATCACGCCGATGGCGGAGCAATGCCGCCGCGCTGTGGCATGGATCTACAAGAATGCGGCGAGCTTCGGCGGCGACCCCAACCGCATCTATCTCTCCGGGCATTCGTCCGGCGGCCATCTCGGCGGCGTGGTCATGGTGACGGAGTGGGAGAAGGATTTCGGCCTGCCGAAGGACATCATCAAGGGCGGGCTGCTGGTCTCTGGCATGTACGACCTGAAGCCAGTGCGGCTGTCGGCCCGCTCGAGCTACGTGAAGTTCACCGATGCCTCGGAGCATGCGCTGTCGTCGCAGCGCCATCTCGACAAATTGAACGCGCCGGTCATTGTCGCCTATGGCTCGCTCGAGACGCCGGAATTCCAGCGTCAAAGCCGCGATTTCACCGAGGCGGTGAAGAAGGCCGGGAAGAGCGCCGAACTGATCAAGGGCGAAGGCTACAACCACTTCGAGTTCATCGAAACGATGGCCAATCCCTACGGCCAGCTCGGCCGGGCGGCGCTCGAGCAGATGAAGCTCGCGCCGGGGTAAGCGCGCGGCGCCATCAGGTCGCACCGCGCGGACATTTATGTCTTCTGACATATTCGCCTGCGACCCTTTGGCTTTTTAGTGATGCATACCGCCCGCTGCGGCTGTTAAGGTTCCGCAGGGGAGAGCTTTGGATGCTGGGCGACTGGCTGCGCCGAATGACCGACCGGGCGTTTGCGCCCGTTTCGGTCGGCGCCGTCATGTTTGCAGGAGCTTGCGTCGCGGCAGCCACCGCTCTTCGCTTTGGGCTTGGTTTCGTCAATCCCGACCTGGTGCCCTACGCGGCCTATTTTCCGGCGGTGCTAGCGGTCGCGTTGTTTGCCGGAGCGCCCGCCGCGATTGCAACGACCCTGCTGTCGATCATTGCGGTCGGGTGGCTGTTCGGGCCGCCGGGCTCTCTTACGCGCCTCCAGGTATTGAATGCCGGCCTGTTCGCACTCGCCTGCGCGATCATCGTCGTGCTGGCCGAGGCGTACCGGCAATTGGTCGCTCACTATCGGCTTCAGGAGAAGCAGAAGAACCTGATGCTGCGCGAGCTCGAGCATCGCGGCAAGAACACCTTTTCAGTGGTGGAGTCGATCGTGCTGCAGACGCTGGCGCACGATCCGGACACGGCCAAGGTCATTACCGGCCGTATCCGTGCGGTATCGTCGACGAACGACATCATCAGCCACGCCGCCGATCTGCAGCCCGATCTGCACACCCTGATCCGGGCGAAATTCGAGCCGTTCGGAGAGTTTCGCGCCAGCCTCAAAGGTGCGGACATCAAGCTGCCGGCGGATGCGGCGCGCAACCTGTCGCTGGTGTTCCATGAACTCGTTACCAATGCGATCAAGCACGGCGCGTTGTCGCGTCCGGAGGGGCGCATCGAGATTTCCTGGAGCACCGACGATGCCAATCTCACCATCGATTGGGTCGAGCGCGGCGGGCCGCGTACGTCGCCTCCTGAGCAGCGCGGCTTCGGCTCACGGCTGGTCGCCGGCTGTGTGAAAAGCCTCGGTGGCAAGGTCGATGCCGCGTTTCCGGCCGAGGGCCTGGAATGCCGGCTGCAGATTCCGCATGGCCGGACGTCGGCCAGTCAGCGCGCCGCCAGCGGCCAGAACAGCGCGATCAGCGGCACGCCTGCGAGCACGACATAGACGGAGAGCGGGAGCCCGAGCTTCCAGTAATCAGTGAAGCGATAGCCGCCGGCGCCCATCACCAGAGTGTTGGACTGATGCCCGATCGGGGTAAGGAAGTCGCAGGCGGCGCCGATGGCGACCGCCATCAGGAAAGGATCGGGTGAGAGGCCGAGATTCGACGCGAATGCCGCCGCGATCGGCCCCATCACCAGCACCGTCGCCGCATTGTTGAGAAATGGCGTCACCGCCATTGCCGCGACCATAATCAAAGCCAGCATGCCGAGCGGCGGCAGCGCGCCGGCCGCGGCCGATAGCCATCCCGCGATCACATCGGTACCGCCGGTGGCGCGCAGCGAATCGGAAAGCGGGATCAGCGCCCCGAGCATGACCAGGATCGGCCATTCCACCGCATCATAGGCTTCGCGCAGCGAAATGGCCTTGAGCAGGACGATGATCACGGCCGAAGCAAAGAACGCGATGGCGACCGGCACCAGATGCAGCGCCACCAGCAACATGGCGACGGCCAGCACGATTACCGGAATGAAGCCGCGGCGGCCGCGGCCCAGCGCCAGTCCGCGTTCGGCCAAAGGCAGCACGCGTAACGCGCCCAGCGCTTCCGGCATGGTGTTCAGATCGCCTTGCAAAAGTACCACGTCGCCTTCCTTCAGCCGGGCCGATCGCAATTGATGAGCGATCCGTTTACCGGCGCGGCTGACCGCGAGCAGGTTGACCTGATAGGTGTCGTAGAGTCGCATCCGCGCCGGGGTGTTGCCGACCAGGAGCGATTCCGGCGTCACGATCGCCTCCATCACGCCGATATCGTCGGAGGGCGTATCGGTCTCCTTGGTCACTTCATCGCGCACGAGCGTCAGCTTGGCGGCGCCGACCGCACGTTCTAGCGCCGTCGGTTCGCCCTGCAGGATGATGACGTCGCCCGTACGCAGCTTCATGGCGCCCGACGGCGAGGAATTGCGCTGCCGGCGGCGGAGGATCGCCAGCACCTCGACCTCGTTGTCGGCCAGAGCCTCGAGGTCCTTGACCGTCTTGCCGTCAAATTCGGAGTCGTCGGGCACCGATACTTCGGTGGTGTAGCCTTCGAGATTGAAGGCTGCCTCCATCGAGGCCGCGCCCTTGCGTTCGGGCAGCAGCCGCCAGCCGAAAGCGAGAAACGCCACGCCGCCGATCGCGAGCAGAGCGCCGACTGGCGCGAAGTCGAACATGCTGAAGGGCGTGCCGAGCACTTCCTCGCGTACGCGGGACACGATGATGTTCGGCGAGGTGCCGACCAACGTGACGATGCCGCCGAGCAACGATCCGAAGGCCATCGGCATCAGCATCGCGGAAGCGGGCGTATCGGTCTTGCGTGCGAGCTGGAAGGCGACCGGCATCATCATGGCGAGTGCGCCAATGTTCTTGACGAAGCCGGACAGGGCGGCGACCACCGCAGTCAACATGAAGACCTGGATCGCGGGTGTAGTCAGGTAGGGCGCCAGCGGACGCAGCAGCGTTTCAATCACCCCCGAGCGCGCCACCGCCGCGCTGACGATCAGGGCACTGGCTACGATGATGACGATATCGTCGGCAAAGCCGGAAAACGCCTTGTCGGTCGGCACGATGCCTGCGGCAACCCCGGCCAGCAGGGACAGCACGGCGACCATGTCGTAGCGCAGGCGTCCCCACACGAACAGCGCCATCATGCCGGCGAGGATCGCGAAGGCGAGGATCTGCGGTGTTGTCATTCAGGGGTCCGGGGCGGGCGACACACAACGCCGCAGCCCCCGCCGGGTTCCCTCCCGGCATAGCCCCTCTGGTCAGTTCATGTGGCTCGGCAGCCAGAGCGAGATCTGCGGGAAAGCGATCAGCAACGTCATGATCACCGCCTCGCAGGCGAGGAACCAGTAGCAGCCGCGGAAGATGGTCTGCAGCGGGATCTGGTTGTTGAGGGCCCCCGACACGACGTAGATGTTGAACCCGACCGGCGGCGTCAGCAGGCCGATGCCGATGAATTTCACCACCAGCACGCCGAACCAGACGAGATCGAGATCGAGCGCGGTGAACATCGGCACGAAGACCGGGATGGTCAGCAGGATCATCCCGAGCGGGTCGAGGAACATTCCCAGCACGAGGTAGATGCCCGATACCGCGATCACCAGCAGCAGCGGATTGATCGCCCAGCTCCCGACCAGTTCCGTGAACAGTACGCCGCTGCCGGATAGCGCCAGAAACTTGGTGTAGATCACCGCGCCGATGCCGATGAAGAACAGCTGTGCGGTGGTGCCGATCGCATCCTTGAAGCTGTCGATGAAACCGCTCCACGATAGCCGGCGTTGCGCCACGCCGATGATGGTCGCGACCAGCGCGCCCACGGCGCCGGACTCCGTCGGCGAGACCACGCCCCAGTAGAGCCCGCCCATCACCGCGACGATCAGCACCAAGATCGGCCAGATTTCGCGCAGCGAAGACCAGCGCTCCTTCCATTTTTCGTCATTGCTGGAGAAGCTGACCGGCGGTCCGAGCTTCGGGTTGAGCCAGCAGCGCACCACGATCATGATCATGTAGACGCCGGCCGTGAGCAGGCCCGGGAGAATGCCGGCGAGCAGCAATTTCGCGATCGAGACTTCGGCGAACACGCCATAGACCACGAACAGGATCGAGGGCGGGATCAGGGCGTCGAGGGTGCCGCCCGATGCGCAGACGCCGGTTGCGAGCGCCTTGTCGTACTTGTTCTTGATCATTTCCGGCACGGCGAGCCGTGCCATCACCGCCGCCGCGGCGATGCTCGAGCCCGACGCCGCACCGAAGCCGGCGCAGGCCCAGTTGGTCGCGACCGCAAGCCCTCCGGGCAACCCGCCAAACCACGCATAGGCGGCGCGAAACATCGATGCGCCGATGCCGGAATTGGACGCGATCGACCCCATCAACAGGAACATCGGGATTGCGGAGAGATCCCAGTTCGCCGCGAACACGAACGGCGTGTCGCGCAGCACGCTGAGCGCGACGTTGAAATTGCGCAGGTACCAAAGACCGAGAAACGCGACGCCGCCCATGGCAACGCCGATCGGGACGCGCAGCCCGATCAGGACCAGCATCATGACGATGCTGGTGCCGGCAACCTGCAGCGTACTCACGCGCCTTCCTCCACGCCGTGATGGGGAGGCTCTTCGTGCGGGCCCTTGATGATGTCGTCGATCGTTTTGACGACGAGATAGATCAGCATCAGCGACGCCGCGACCGGTGGCAGCCAGCGGCTCGGCCAGACCGGGATGAAGGTGGTCCCGGCCTGCCAGACCTCCTGAATGCGGGTCTGGTTCATGGCTTGTGCGCCGGTCTGATAGATGAAGATCGCGAGGTAGAGTACGACCACTAACTTGACCACGACGTCGAGCCAGTATGCGAACGCCGTCGGCATCAGGCGGGTGAAGATATCAACCCGGATATGCGTATCGTTTCGTGCCAGATAGGCCCAGGGCAGGTAGGCCACGATGACCATGTAATAGGCCGAGACGAACTCGGTGGTCCCCTCTATCGGCCTGCCGAAGAAATAGCGGCCGGTCACGTCGGCCGAGACGTGCAGCATCATCAGGAACCCGGCAATGAGCGCGATCCAGAGGAGCAACTGGATGGGCCATTCGAGCCATTTGAGAAGGCGGTCCATGCCGGTATCAGCGCAGCCATTTCGGGGGGAGGCGAACCGTCACCCTGAGGCGCCGTTGCGAAGCAACGGCCTCGAAGGGCGACGGCCGATATTTTGGCCGTCTATCCTTCGAGGCTTGCTCGCTTCGCTCGCTTGCACCTCAGGATGACGAGGAACGGTTAGAGCTTGTTGACGTCGACCTTGGAGAAGATCTCCTTGTTCAGCACGTCGACGAACTTGTTGATGTCGCGGCCGATCTCGGGCGACAGCTTGCGCCACTTTTCGAGGTTCTTTTCATAGGCATCGATGATCGCGCCCGGATCCTTCAGGCCGAAGCTCTTGCCGATCTCGACATTCTTGGCCTTCTGGACCTTCTGATACTCGGTGGCGATCGAGGCGAAATCGGCATCCGGCTTGATCAGCTGCACGCCCTTGTCCTTGATGACTGCCTGCAAGCCTTCCTCGTTCGCCACGAGGAAGTTGCCGATCGCCATCTCGGCGCTAAGCTTCACCGCCTCGTCGAGATGGATCTTCTTCTGTTCGGGTGTGAGCTTATTCCACGCATCGCGGTTCATGAAGAAGCCGAGCGCGGGGCCGCTGAGGCCGAGCGGCATGTCGACGACGTGCTTGGCGAAGTCGGCATAACCGAAGGTGCGCAGCCAGTCTGCAATGCCGTGCTGGCAATCGAGACCGCCACGCTGCAGCAGGCTCACGGCCTCGACCAGCGTCGCGCCGACCGGCACTGCGCCTGCCATCTTGAGCATCTCCGCATTGCCGCCCGCAGCGCGGACACGCTTGCCCTTCAGGTCCGCAAGCGACTTCACCGGCGTCGTGCAGGCCAGCAGATAGGCCGACGAGGTCCAGCCGCCGAGCGACACCGCGTTCAGCTTCTTGATGTCGTCGAGGCATTCCGGGCAATTGAAGTAGATCGTCTCGAGCACGGCACCGGTCGAGGCCACGACGTCATTGTGGCCAAGCACGATGGTCGAGTAGAGCATGAACAGCGCCGGCACGGTGTTCGGCACATATTGCGGGATCGCAAGGCCGGCCTGGACGAGGCCGTCCTTCACGCCGGTGAACGTGGTCTTGCCGTCGACCAATTGTCCGCCCGGCACAAGCGTCCATTTGATCTTGCCGCCGGTCTTGTCCGAGATGTTCTTGAACATCACCGGCAGCACCTTGGCGTTCTGATATTCGCGCGCCGGCGTCCAGCTTCCGAAAACGAATTCCTGGCTGGCGGCGGGCTGCGCCACGATCAGGCCGCCCGCGAGCGCGGCGGCGGATAACAACATCGAGCGATGTGAAACCATCGAATCCTCCCTGTGTAAGCCGATTTTGTGTTCGGTCTTGAAACGCAGGCTATAGTTTGAGGTCCAACAATTCAATCGCCTTCCTGCACAAAGTCTTGCCGTTCACCGGCGGCCCAATTCGGGCGTGATGCGGGGTTTTGGGCCGGGCGCAGGCGTATTTCCCCGTCGGTTTGCCGGGACCGGCACCGTCGTTCGGTGGCGTGCCCGGCGATCGTGCCAGGCGGCGATGGTGTCACTGAGCGAACTGGTGCGGAACGCCGATCGGCCGGCCGACCAGCTTGTAGGTGAAGGTGAGGGCCTCGCGCTGGAATTGCGGGTCGTCGCGCAATTTCTTGAAACGCTCGTTGTCGGCGCGCTTCTTTTCGGGATCTGTTTCCTTCAGCCGCCGCTTGTTTTCGGCAGCGGTGGGCCCGGTCACCTCGCGGAAAACGCGCTGGCGCTCCTGCGCGTAGCGATCGAGCAGGTCATCGGACGCTGCCCGCTTGATGACCGCGGGCAGGGCGTCGCCCAAAATGTCGGCATCGAGCAGGCCGGAGGTCAGACCGAGCCCGCCAAAAGGATTGCAGACATGGGCGGCGTCGCCCGCCAGCAGCACGCGGCCGATTCGAAAACTTGCCGCACTGCGCTCGTGAACGCGGAACGGTGCGAACGCTTCCAGCTGATAGGGGCCGTCGTCCGGCAAAAGGGCGGCGTAATGGTCGGCAATTCGCGATTTGACCTCGTCCTCGGGAAGGCTGGCATCTTCGCCATAGGTCACGCGCCACAGCCCGTGCCGGTCGACCTTGACGATCACAGCCCAGTGCACCGGATCGATGATGAAATTCGCACGCGCATAGCCGCGCGCCTCGAAGTCATAGACCACGTTCGTGGATACCAGCCGCTCCGGATGGGTGTAGCCCTCGAACGAAAGGCCGCTTGCACGCCGCACCGTGCTGCTGCCACCGTCCGCCCCGACCAGCCAGTCGCATCGCAGTTGTCGCGTCTCGCCGCCGGTGTCGATCGTCAGCGTGACGCCGTCGGCGTCCTGCGTCAGGTCCATGACGCGTGAATTCCAGCGCACGGCGGCACCGGGAATGGTCAGGAGATTTCGCAGGATCGCATTGGCGAGCTCATGCTGCGGCATGTGCAGGTTGAACGGATAGGCGGTGTCTTCAGGCGTCAGCACCGACATGTTCGGCGCCGCCAGGATGCCGCCGTCGACGGTCCGGAACTGGTAATCCTGCTTCAGAATGCCCGCGCCTTTCAGTTCGTCGAGCAGCCCGAGCCGGTCCAGCATCTCCACTGTTGGCGCGTGGTAGACCACGGCGCGCGGCCACTGAATGATGTCCGGCTCGCAATCCAGCACCAGCACCGGGATTCCGGCGCGCGCGACCTTCAATGCGGTGACCAGCCCGACCGGGCCGGCACCGGCGACGACGACGCCGTCAAAACGCTCGCTCATGCCGTCCCCCAGACGTCGCGGGCGGTCTCGACAATCAGGCTGAGTTTGGCAAATTGCTCGTCGACGGTGAGCAGATTGCCTTCCGCGGTGGAGGCGAAGCCGCATTGCGGCGACAGGCAGAGTTGTTCGAGCGGCGCGTATTTCGCGGCCTCATCGATGCGCCGCTTCAACTCGTCCTTGGTTTCGAGCTTGCCGGATTTGGTGGTGACGAGGCCGAGCACCGCCATCTTGCCCTTGGGCAGGAAGCGCAGCGGCTCGAACCCGCCTGAGCGCTCGTCGTCATATTCCAGGAAGAAGCCCTCGACATCGAGGTCGCTGAACAGCGCCTCGGCGACATGCTCGTAGCTGCCTTCCGCCATCCAGGCCGATTTGTAATTGCCGCGGCAGGTATGGGTGCAGATCGTCATGTCGGACGGGCGGTCGGCGACGCAGTCATTGAACAGCTTGATGTAGCGCAGGTGCTGGGTCTCGGCGCCTTCGCCCAGCATGGCGCGGCGCGCCGGATCGTTCAGGAACGACAGCGAGGTATCGTCAAGCTGCAGATAGGTACAGCCGAGCGCGGCCAGGCCTTCGATCTGCTGACGGTAGATCTTGGCGAGATCGTCGTAGAACATCTCCCAGTCGGGATAGACATTGCGGTCGACGCCCCGGCCGGCGGGATAATGCATCATCGACGGCGAGGGGATCGTCAGCTTCGGGATCGCTTTCGAGGCGACAGATCGGAGAAACGCGAAATCCTCGGCGAAAATCGTGTCGTCGAGATACATGCGTTCGCCGACTCGATAGGCCACGAATTCGAAATCGGTGCCGCCGGTCGCCGAACGGAACGGCACCTTGACCTTTTCGGTCAGTTTCTCGATCCCGCCGATCGCGTATTTGAAATCCATGAACCAGTCGACGCGGCGAAACTCGCCATCCGTCACCGCCTGCAGACCGATGTCTTCCTGCCGCCGCACCACCTCGCGGACGGCCTCGTCCTCGATACGGCGCAGTTCCTCAGCGGAAATCGCGTCGCGTGCGCGCGC
>JAEZBA010000427.1 GCA_023430245.1 Pseudomonadota bacterium | reverse complement strand
GCAGCGGCCGAAGCCTCATGACATTCAGTTCTGAGGATTGAAAAACCTAGCGGCAGCGCCGGACAGAGCGCACCACCACGGTGCCATTCGGACGCACGGTGCGCTGCTGCACCACCCGGCAACGCGGACCGACCGCGGGACCGCAGATGCGGCGGGTGCGATAGACGACCCGGCCTCCCGGCCGCACCACCCTTGTCCGCACCACCCGGCAGGCGACATCCTCGACGTGGTCGGGCGCGATGATGGTCTTGTCGAAGCGCGCATGGGCTGGCGGTGCAGCGAGGGTCGCCGCTGCGATGGCGAGGGTGGCGCCGATGGTGGCCAGAACGAGTCGCATCCAGGGATCCTCCGTTTCACGTTTTGACCGCCCGACAATGCCGGGACGCGACAATCCGTTCCGGGGGAACCCGATTTTCCGCTAGTGGTCCGATGCTAACATTCGCATCCCGTTTCGGCGCGCTCTTTGGCGAATGTTAGCATCAGCGGACCACTAGCAAGTAACTGATACTAGTGGAGCTTTGGATTTGACATTCGCTTTGCGTGCTCTCGGACGGGTGGGTAGCGAATGTCAAATCCGCTCCACTAGTCGATCCGAATCGCCCCATCGACCTCGTGGGTCATGCCAAGCGGCTCGATGGTCAGAACCATGCGCGCCGCCAACGGCGTATTGCCCTTGAGCTTTCCGCTGGCCACGGCGTCCCGCACGGCCTTTTCGATTTCGCGCTGCGACGTCACTCCGACTTCCTTGAGAAATTTCCGAATCGAGGTGTTGAGAGCGTCTTCGTTCATGGCGGCATCCTCCAGTTTAACGGGTAGCTTAGACTTGCGGTGCGCAATCCGCTATGAGCTTGCACCGCGGCGAGACAGAGGCGGCACCCGAAGATGGCGATCGTGGACGAACCAATGATGGTTGGCACAGGGCGGCCCTGGCGGCGCAGCATCGCTGCCAAACTGCTGGCGGCCTTCATCGTGATCGCGGCTTTGACGGCGATTGCGGCCCTTGTCGCGGTCCTGCAATTCGGCCGGATCGAAGCGGCGATGGAGCGGCTGACGGAATCCAGCCTGCCCGAGGTTAAATTCGCGCTTGCGGTGGAAAGTAATGCGCGCGCCATTGCGGCCGACGGTGCGCGGCTCGCGGGCGCGACATCCGAAGAGCA
Organism: Pseudomonadota bacterium; assembly: GCA_023430245.1. Classification (GTDB taxonomy): domain Bacteria; phylum Pseudomonadota; class Alphaproteobacteria; order Rhizobiales; family Xanthobacteraceae; genus Pseudorhodoplanes. The sequence goes on along the minus strand of JAEZBA010000427.1, from coordinate 2,735 downwards.
GCGCTTTGCCCGCATGAGCGACGCGACGGACCGGGTGGGGCAGCTCTGGTCGGCCCTGTCGCGATTGCGCGATGCGACCAACGACACGGCCGCGATCGAAAAACTGCAGCCGCTGATCGCGCAGCTCGACGGTCAGATCGGCCAGCTCGAGCGTAACGTGCGCGAGCGGATTTCGGTGGCGTCGGCGCTGGACAACGCTATTGCCCGCCTCAGCCGCGACAGCACCGAACTGGCGGAGCGGTTGCTGCTGCTGCCGCGGCAGCCGGATCAGCTGCAACTGGTGATCAACGGACTGCGTGGCGATACATACCGGTCCGTCGGCGTGCTCTATCGCGCAGCGACCGCGAGCGATGCCGCGGCGGTGGCCGCGGGCCGGAAGCAATTCGACGAGATCAGGGAGCGGTTCGAAGGCGGCCTCGGATTCGTGATGGCCGATACCTCGTTCGATCGCGCCGAAGCCGAAGCCATCAACAAGGTGGCGCGATCCGTGCTGTCGCTGGGGTCCGGCGCTGGCGGCATTTTTGCGTTGCGGACATCGGATCTCGATGAGCGCGCCGTCGCCGAGGCGCTGCAGCTTGGGCTCGAAAAAGCGGCCGCCGAGATGCAGATGCAGGTTTCGGCACTGGTTGACCATGTCGAGGCGGTGGCTGCGGAAACCACTGCCGCCACCAACAATGCGCTCGAGAACACGCGGTTCTGGCTTATCGGTATCTCGCTGCTCAGTCTTGTCGTGGCGGTGATCGTGGCATGGCTGTTCGTGCAACGCTCGGTCATCGCGCGCCTTCAAAAGGTCACCACGGCCATGCTTGCCGTCGCGAGCGGCCGGCTCGATGCGCCCTTGCCTCCAGCCGGGGCGGACGAACTCGGCGATATGGGCCGGGCGCTGGTGGTGTTCCGCGAAAATGCGCGCGATATCCGCAACGCGCGGGAAGAGGCGGAGGCCGCGCGCCATCAGGCGGAGGCCGCCTCGCGGACCAAGTCCGCCTTCCTCGCCAATATGAGCCATGAGCTGCGGACACCGCTCAACGCCATCATCGGCTACAGCGAAATCCTGCGCGAAGATGCGCAGGACCGCGGCGACAAGGCGAGCGAGGGCGATCTGATCAAGATCGAGACCGCCGGAAAGCATCTGCTCGGGCTGATCAACGACATCCTCGATCTGTCGAAGATCGAGGCCGGCCGCATGGATCTGCATCTCGAGGATGTGGACCTCAACCGGCTAGTTGCCGAGGTTCGTATGCTGGTGACGCCGCTGATGGACAAGAACGGCAACCGGCTGGAGGTCGAGATACCCGCCGATATCGGCGCGATGCGGGTGGACCTGATCAAGCTGAAGCAAAGCCTGCTCAACCTGCTCAGCAACGCTGCGAAATTCACCAAGGATGGGCTGATCAAGCTGACGATCGCAAAGACGGTCTCCGATCACCGGCCGGCGATGTTCACCTTCGCAGTCTCCGATTCCGGGATCGGCATGAATGACGAGCAGATCGCGCGTCTGTTCCAGGCCTTTACCCAGGCCGATGCATCGACCACACGCAATTACGGCGGGACCGGCTTGGGCCTGACCATCTCCAAGCATTTCTGCACCATGCTGGGCGGTGACATCACGGTGACGAGCACGCCGGGCAAGGGTTCGACCTTCCTCATCACCTTGCCCGATGGCGGCAAGGACGTGGCGATGCCGCGCATCGAGATCGGCGCGCTTGCCGCCGACGGCGATCTCTCCGGCAGGAGCGTGCTGATCGTCGATGACGACCCGACCGTGCACGATGTCCTGCGCGCCACCATTGCGAAGGAAGGTTATCGGCTGCTGCATGCCTATGACGGCGCCCAGGCGCTGGAACTCGCGCGCAGCGAAAAGCCCGACGTGATCACCCTCGATGTGATGATGCCGAAGCTCGACGGCTGGAGCGTGCTCGGCAAGCTGAAATCCGACCCGGCGCTGGCGCCGATCCCGGTGATCATGCTGACCATCGTCGACGAGCGCACGATGGGCTATTCGCTGGGCGCATCCGAATACATGACCAAACCGGTCGACCGCAATCGCCTGATCGAATTGCTGCGCCGTTGCGCGGCGACGACGCGGGAGGCGGTGGTTCTGGTGGTCGACGATTCCGAGGATGTGCGGGCGGTGGTGCGCGCGACCGTGGAGAAGGCCGGTCTAAAAACGGTCGAGGCGGAAAACGGACAGGCCGCGCTTGATTGGCTGAAGGACAATCCGGCGCCTGCCCTGGTATTGCTCGATCTGATGATGCCGGTGATGGACGGCTTCACCTTCCTTGAGAAGGTCAAGGATTTGTCCGCGCTGGCGCAGGTGCCGATCGTGGTGCTGACCGCGAAGGACCTGACCGACGACGAACGCCGCATGGTCAACGAACGCACCCTGCTGGTGCTGACCAAGGGCGCGCAGCCGCTCTCCTCGCTTGGCTCGGCGCTCGCTGCGATTGCGCAGCGGCCGCGGGAGGCGGCGGAATGACTCTCTCGTTTCACCCCCGTCCTCTCCCGTCTCGGGGAGAGGCATGCCTGATCACCGTGTCTGTCGCAAAGTGAACCCTGCAATGCCGAAAATCCTTCTCGTCGAAGACAATGAAATGAACCGGGACATGCTGTCGCGGCGGCTGCTGCGCAACAATTTCGAAGTCGTGATGGCCGTGAACGGACAGGAAGGCGTCGACATGGCAAAGAGCGAGCGGCCGGACCTCATCCTGATGGACATGAGCCTGCCGGTGATGGAT
>JAEZBA010000361.1 GCA_023430245.1 Pseudomonadota bacterium | reverse complement strand
CCGTAGCAGTATTACGAACGGCGCGATTGCAAAAGGGCGCAGAGGACCTGCGAAGCGGCAACAGGTCACCAACGATAAAAACCTCAAAGACTTGGCGAATTAAAAGACTTAGCAAGATGATCAATGTCCCTACCGAGTTGCTGCGCACGCTTGTCGCAGTCGTCGATCTGCGATCATTTACCAGAGCCGCGAATTCACTTGGCGTCACACAACCAGCGGTCAGCGCCCAGATCAAGCGGTTGCAATCGCTGCTTGATTGCGAACTTTTCGACAAGAGCGCGCCCGGCGTGACCCTCACGCCCAGCGGCGAGTTGATCGTCAATTACGCCCGGCGGATGCTCAGCATCAACGACCAGATCGTCGATCTGTCGGCGCCGCGGCTGGGCTCCCAGGCGCTCCGGATCGGCATGCCAGGGGATTTCCTGACGCCGGTCTTGCCACGGTTGCTGACCGAGATTGGCTGCCGATTTCCCGATCTTCGGCTGTCTTTGCGGACCGAATTGTTCGACGCGATGTCGCGCGATCTGCGCCAGGGCGACCTTGGCCTGCTGATCGGCCTGTCCGAGACCCGGGTCGATCTCGACGCACGGCATCAATGGGAAGAGCCGATGGCCTGGCTGCGCAGCCCGTCCTTCGCGCTCGAGCCGGATGCTCCGGTGCCGTTGGTCACTCTCTCCGAAGGCTGGGCGTTGCACCGCGCGGCGGTGGCGGCGCTCACCCGTGCGCAGCGGAGCTTCGAGGTGGTGTTCATCGGCCAGAGCAAGGCGGCGATTGTCGAAGCCGTCCGGCACGGCATGGGTGTCGCCGCGGTGTCGGCCCGGCGTACGGATATTCCGGGCCTCGTCGTCTGCGAGGATGCGTCGCTGCCGCCACTGACTCCGCTTTATTGCGGCATTTACCTGAGCGAGAACGCCGACCGGCAGTTGCTCGAAAATCTTGCGGACCTGATTTTCGAGATCATCGGTCCGCAGAAAGATTGCCGACCTGCGCCGGTGCTCGACGCCGCGGACGTGCTCGCCAATCTGTAGCGGGTGTCTTGCCGGTAGCGATCTCAGTTCTGCGCGAAGCCCGAGCGCTGCGCCCAGCCGGTCATGCGCTGTTCCAGCACCGCCATCACCCAATACATCACGATGCCGAGCACCGCGAGCGCGAGCAGGCCGGCGAAGATCAGCGGCACGTTGAACTGCGCCTGCGCCTGCAGCATCAGGTTGCCGATGCCGTTATTCGACGCGACGCTCTCCGACACCACGGTGCCGACAAAGGCCAGCGTGATCGCGACCTTCAGCGAGCCGAAAAAGTAAGGCAGCGAGCGCGGAATGCCGACTTTGCGCATGATGTCGAGCTTCGAGGCGCCGAGCGCCTTCAGCACGTCCTCGAGTTCGGGCTCGATGGTGGCGAGGCCGGTCGCGACATTGACCACGATCGGGAAGAACGAGATCAGGAACGCGGTCAGCACCGCCGGGATGAAGCCGATGCCGAACCACAAGACCAGGATCGGCACCACCGCGACCTTCGGGATCGCGTTGAAGCCGATCATCAGCGGATAAATGCCGGCGTAGATGGTGCGCGACCAGCCGATCACGAGCCCGAGCGCCAGCCCGAATCCGACCGCCATCAGGAAGCCGACCATCGTCGCCTCCAGCGTGATCCAGGAATTGCGCAGAATCGCCGGCCAGTAATCGATCGTCGCCTTGAACCCCGCCGTGGGCGGCGGCAGGAAGAATTCCGGAATCTGGAAGGCCCGGCAGATGACCTCCCAGAACACGAACAGCCCGATGGTGAACACCCAGGGCGCAAGCCGGACAAAGGCTTTGGAACCGTTCATTGGCGGGCCTGATGGATGTAACCGCGCAGGTCGTGGACGATGTCGGCGAATTCCTTGGTGTAGGTGATTTCCAGATCGCGCGGACGCGGGAATTCGACCTTGCGCTCGACCACGATGCGGCCGGGCCGTTGCGACATCACGAAGATGCGGTCGGCGAGGAACACCGCCTCGCGCAGATCATGGGTGACCAGCACGACGGTGATGCCGCGCGCCGCATGCAGGTCGCGGATCACGCACCAGAGTTCCTCGCGGGTGAAGGCATCCAGCGCGCCGAACGGCTCGTCCAGCATCAGCAGTTGCGGCTCGTGAATGAGTGCGCGGCACAGCGAGGTGCGCTGCTGCATGCCGCCAGACAATTGCCAGGGAAACTTGCTGCCGAAGCCGCCAAGGCCCACCGACGTCAGCAGCTTCTCGGCGCGTTCGACATATTGCGCCTTGTTGCGGCGGATCTCGCTGCGATGCGGCCGCACGATTTCGAGCGGCAGCAGCAGGTTGTCGAGCGTGGTGCGCCAGGGCAGCAGCGTCGGCGCCTGGAACGCCATGCCGGCGATCTTGACCGGCTTGGTCACCTCTTCGCCCGCGACATGCACATGACCCGCGAACGGGAATTGCAGTCCGGTCGCAAGCTTCATCAAGGTGGACTTGCCGCAGCCGGACGGCCCAACAACCGCGGCGAATTCGCCGCGGTTGATGTTGATGGTGAGATCCTCGACGGCGAGGACGCCATCCGGGCCGGCGTTGATCCCGCCATAGCGGTGACTGACGCCGGTCAGCGATACGAAGCCTGGCTCCGTCATTCCCGTTGGCTCCCCAAAGCCGTCTTCAATGAACCGGTACGACCGGTTTACAGCTTGCGGTCGGCAGCCGGCGGCAGGAATGACGGATCGAAGATCGCATCGCCCTTCGGCTTCGCATTCTTG
>JAEZBA010000276.1 GCA_023430245.1 Pseudomonadota bacterium | reverse complement strand
CGGCCAGCAGGTCCATGTCGTCGACTTCGCCGTTGGCGCCGGGGCCGGTCGGGAAGCCTTTCACCTCGGTGCCGGAGGGCGAGGAAATCGCCTCCAGGATCTGCGTGGTCGCAGCAAGAAGACCGATCTTCTCGCCGCCCTTCTCGATCACCGTCGCAGGCGCGATGCGGCCCTTGAGCGTGCTGGCATCAGGCACCAGCGTCGCGGTCGGGTCGTCAATGCCATCGAGCGTATCGGTGAAACGCGGGTTGAGCGCGCTGTCGCCGGAGAAATCCAGGTGGGCGGACATGTACGGGAACATGGCGCCGACCCATCCGCTGCCGGGCGTGAACGTCGCGGCAAAGGCATTCGAGCCGAGGTCGAATTCGTGGTTGCCGATCGTCGACGCCTCGACGCCGATGATGTTGTGGAGCGCGATGTCGGCGGCGCCGATCGGAACCGTGCTGCCGATGGTCGAACCGGTCGTGGCATTGATCGCCGCCGCCACGCTCGGGTCGGTGCCGGCGGCGAGGAACGGGCCCGGCAGCCAGTTGTCGCCGCCGGCCAGTATGGGCGTGTTGGTGAAAGCGTCGTCGAAGGCGTCGACCAGCGCCGCAAGATTCGGCGCCGTGGTGGAAGCGAGCAGGCCGGCCTCGGCATCGGCGAAATGCAGAAGCTGCAGCGTGTAGCGCTCCGGCTCGACCGTGAAGATTTCGATCGTGCCGCTGACCTCGTTGGTGGTGAGCAGCAGGCCCTTGCCGTTCGGGCTGTCGACCGCCTCGATATATTGAACCGTCTCCGGTCCAAGATGGACGGTGGACGACGGCAGATACATGGTGAATTCGGAATTCACCGGGTCGGTGACGTCGTAGACCATCACCCCGCCCTGGCGCTCCAGCGCGACGAAAGCGTAGAAGCGCCCGCCGACATTGGCGATCGTGATGCCTTCCGGCTCACCGGCCTTGTCATCGGAGCGCGCATCGAAGGTCGAAGCGTCGCCGGTCTGGTTGTTGTTGAACAATTCCGGATATTGCTCGGCAATGATCTTCTCGAAATCGCCGCCGCTCTCGAACACCTTGACGACGTCGCCGTTAGCGTCCTGCTTGAAAATGGTGAAGCCGCGGCCACCGAAGGTATAGATTTCCTCGAGTCCCGGCGTCGACGGATCGGTATCGCCGTCGATGGTGGAGACGTTGAGGCGTCCGGCCCAGTCTTCATGCTTGAGCTGGGCTTCGAGTGCACCGAACACATCGTCGTTCAGGTCGCGCGATGACAGGCGCGCGACATCGCTGTCGTCACTGCGGGCATCGCCCTCATTGGCGGTGGCGAAATAGGTGGTGCCGCCGATCGTCCAGGTGGCGATCGCGTCCGGCATCAGGATGCCCTTGATCGGCGCGAGGGTGAGCTGGATCGCGCCCAGGCTGGAGCCGCCGGAACCCGCACCATCGCGGTCCGAATAATCGGCCTCATTGCCGGCAATGCTGTGGTCGACATAGCCGAGCGGGATCAGGCGCTCCAGCACCGGCGTCGTGCCGGTGATGTCGAATTGCGCAACCGTGTTGGCTTCCTGAAGCGTGACGAAAGCGGTCTTGCCGTCCTTCGAGATCGAGATGTATTCGGGCTCCAGGTCCTCGGCGGCAGTCTTGCCGGGCGCGATGCGCACGCCCTGCGCGCGCAGCGCGTCTTCGAAACCGTTCAACGATTCAAAGCCGGTGGTGGCCACCGCGGCATCGGCGACGCCGTTCGACAGGTCGATCAGCGACACCGAACCGACCGGATCGATCGCGCCGTCGCGCTCGCCTTCATTGGCGACCAGGAGCTTGCTGCCGTCGGCGGTGAACACAACCATGTCGGGGAGCGCGCCGACTTCGACGATATTCAGCAATGCGCCGGTGGTCGCGTCATAAAAGGCAACGAAACCGTTGTCGCTCTTGACCACATTTTCGACCGCCACAGCGACGACGTTGCCCGACACCGCGACCGAATTGATACCGCCGAAGAACGGCACCGTGGCATCGACGTCGATATCGCCGAGCAGTACCGGAGCTGCAGGATTGGACAGGTCGACAATCTGGATCAGCCCGTCGGGACCGGCCGTACCGGCATCGTCGAAATTGGCCATGACGAACAGCTTCTGCTGGATCTTGTCATAGGCCGCGACTTCGGCGGTTCCCGCGCCGAGACCGCTTGCATAGGAGCCGATCGACGTCACATTGAGCGCATTGGTTCCGGCCGGCGTCGTCAGCGAGCCCGCTAACGTTGAATCGGCGTTGTTCTGAATCGTGATGCCGTCGATCTGGATAGACATGCGCGCTCCCCATTGGCCTGACGCAAGGCGGGCCAGCGAACCCCCTGTCCGCCAGCGGCGCGGATAAGAGAGCCGTGCCGTGACAGCGCCATGACTGGAAGATGAAGAGACGGATTCCGTCCAAGGCCGCGCGCGCAGCGATCGGCGACGGATGCGTGCGACGTTGCTCGGACTAAACCGGCAAACGATTGACCGGGCGCAGCGCGGTTTCTATAATTTCACTATAACGATAACGCTTTCGCCACAGCGAAACATGAGGAACGCTTGACGACTCCCTGCCCGGGCGCGCCGCACGCCACCGCGCCGTCATTCGCAATGCCTGCGGGCGCCACCGACTGCCACGTCCATGTGCTCGGCCCTTACGCGCGCTACCCGCTCGCGGAGGATCGCGCCTATACCGTCCCGGAAGCGCCGCTGC
>JAEZBA010000275.1 GCA_023430245.1 Pseudomonadota bacterium | reverse complement strand
GCCGTGATTGCGGCCCTGGCGCTGTCCGTCGTGATTGCCAATGCAGCTTTCCTGCAGACCGGCCGGCACCCGGCGCCACTGTTTGCAGACAAGCGCGCGGCGGCGACGGCCGCTCCTAAATCGATTCGCGTCGTCGGGCAGGAGCTGACCGGACCGCCGCCTCAGGCCGCGCTTCCGAAGAGCCGACCGGCCGCGATCGAGCCGATTAAGACGGAACCCGCGAAGACCGACGCGCTCAGGGCCGAGATGGCCAGGATGGAGGCGGAGAGGGCAGCCGAACAGCCATCGGCGCCAAGACCGCGCAACGAGGTCGTCGCCGACATCCAGCGTGAACTCAGCCGTCGCGGATTTTACGACGGTGCGCCTGACGGCGTCTTCGGTCCCAAGACCAATGCAGCCATGCGCGACTTCGAGCAGGCCTCGGGCTTGCGGCCCGGCGGCGAACCGAACGAGGTGTTTCTGCGCGCGGTCAGCCGGTCGCAGGCCAAGGCCGGGTCGCAGCAGCGCGCCGCGGCGCCACAGCCGGTCGCCACCGATCCGATCGCCGAACTGATCGCGCCATCGTCGAAGCGGATATTCGCGGTCCAGCGGGCGCTGACGGATTACGGCTATGGTCAGTTCAAGCCGAATGGCACCTACGGGCCGGAAACCAAAGCGGCGATCGAGCAGTTCGAGCGCGCGCGCAGGTTGCCGGTCACCGGTCAGATTTCGCCGAAGCTGATGCGTGAATTGTCGGTTGTCACCGGCCGCGAGCTTGATTAGCTCACGGTTGCCGCGTGCGGATCGCCGCGCGAGGCTCACGAGATACGGCATTTGCTCCCATGCGGCTCAAATCGGCGATCTGGGTATCGGCCTATATCCGGCGCTGCATGGTCGAGGGTGCCTATGCCGTGGTCCGGCGGCGCGGCGCGGAGGAGGCGGGCGCGATCTTCGTGAAGATCGACCGTCTTGACGGGACCGCGGACCTGTATGGGCCCGCGCCGCAGAGCGAATTTGACGAAGCGCGGCCGGGTGATCGCGCTTTCATCGCATGCCTGAAGGCCCAGCCGCGGCCCTACGCCGAGATCGAGAAATTCGTCTTGCGTCAGGTCGATTTCGATCCGGATATCTGGATCGTCGAGGTCGAGGACCGGCAGGGCCGGAATTTCCTCGACCGCGTTGTCGGCTGAGCGTCACCTATCCGCGGGAATTTTCGCGGCGCGATGGCTCCTGAGCGGAGGGACCCTCGAAAATCCGGCGCGGCTCCTGCGCTCCGGCCCGGCGTGCGGCCGGCGCTGCATCATCCCAATGGGTGCGGCGATGCAGCAGGCTTCTCGCTTCAAGCCGGTCGGCCGCCCGCCAGATCGCGACGAGATGCAGCGCGGATGACAGCGGCAGATCCAGAAACAGGTCGGAGAGTTCGAACACCCGCTCGACCGACTGGCCGATCGCCGGATTCAGCGACATCAGGATGCGCTGGAACACGTCCGTCGGCATCGCCAGCGCCTTAGCCGCGACGACAAAAGGCTGGCCGAGCGGATCGGTCACGATCCGTCGCGACAGCGCGCGCGATACGCCCAGTCCCTGCTGCAGCAGCGTGGTGAATTCCTGCGCGCGCCCGGCAAGGGCGGCTTGCTCGAGATAACGGATGATATTGGTTTCCTGCGCGAGCGCGACGTCCTGGTCGGCAACATGGACCAGATTCATCAGGATCAGCCCGCGCTCCTCCGAAGTGGCGGAGAAAAAGGCCTCTCTCTGGCCGATGAAATCGGTCGCGGCCGGAATTTCAGGCGTCGTCGTGCGCATTGGGCGGGAAGCCTGCTGGTCCCGCGCCACGGGCTCGAAAATTTCGAGATCGTCATCCAGAGACGTTTCGGTGCCGAACAATTCGATGCTGCCAGGCGCCGCCACTTCGGCGCTGCCATGTCCAAGCTCCGCCAGTCGTGTGAGCACGGCCGCTGGCGTGCGCGGATGCTTCTTTAGCCGTGACGCAACCGCGGCGCGCGTTGAATCGTCCACCACATCGATCAGTCTCAACGCCAGTTCCGAGAAGTGCTGGTCTTCATGGGGCGTGTGGGTGGATTTCTGGATGTAGAGGTCGGTCAGGACCCGAAGCAGGGTCGGGCGGATATCGACGCCAGTCCGGTCCGCCAATCCGGCAAGGCCGGTCATGCCGTCGAGATTGTTGAGTGTGAGACGTTGCACGTGATGCCATCCGATACTGATACGGCCTCACTCTAGTCGCGTGCTCGTTAGCAGACCGTTAACCATGACCGTCTCTTAATCGCGACGAGACCGGCGCATCGCTGCCGGTGGGGGTGGGGCAAGCTCATGGGCGTTGTGATCGTCTTTCCGGCCGACAAGGCGGCTCTCCGGGCGCGTGGTGCTGGATCGCCGGAGCAGGTTTGCGAAGTGGTGATTCTTCCGGTCATCCGCATCGACCGGTATGAAGACAAGCCGGCGGTCAGACCTGCCAGCCGCACGATGCCAAGCAGCAAGCGGCGCAAGCGGGCATCGCGGTCGTGAAGCTGCACAAGACCCGCATCATGCTGTGTCTGCCGCTGATCGGTTGCTTCAATACCGATCTCGGGCGCGTGCGGCCGTCGCTGCGGGCGGACGATATCCACCGCTGGATGGGGCCGGCCGTGACCCAGCGATATGGCGAGGCGCAGTCGGCCTTCCCGCTCACCGACGAGGAGCGCAGTTTGCGCGACCAGGCCTATCCGCTGATCGAGCCGCCCTATGAGCGCCAGCGCTGGTACAGCGTGCTCAACGAGTATGGCCTGTCCGGCATGTTTCTGGATAGCTGGTGGTACTACGACCAGAGCGCTTACGCGGCTGCGATGTTCGCCGATCCCGCACGCTCCACCGAGACTTATTATGCGCGGCTTTTGCAGGACATCCGCAACGACATTGTTCGCATCGGGCCGTTCGCGATGGTGGCGCGGCAGGTTTCCGACATGGATGTCAAGCGCGACAAGGGCCTGCGCTACGTATCCAATCTGAGCCCGCGCGAACATGGCAATGCCGTCGCCCGCATGGCGGAGAATTCGCTGATCGCGCGCTGGGCGCATCAGTCGCTGATGGAGCGCACCTACGCCTATAATTTCGCGCTGGAGAAGCTCGTGAGCGGCGCGCCGTCGCCGCAGGCGGCGGAGGTGGAGCGGCAGCTCAACCACATGCGTGCGATGATCGCCGAAGCCGCACTGGTGCCGCGCGGTTCGTCCGGGCCCTGGGTCACGCAGGCAAGCGCGCCGCTGGTCACGAAATAGCGCTTTTAATCAACCGGCTGCGGCTCGCATTTCGCTCCGGCCAGTGCGTTGAGCGCGGCTGGCATCATGCCGATTTCGGACGCGAGGGCGCGCAGGACGATCAAACCGGCACGGCTCGGGGATTCGACGATCAGGCGGTCCGCGGCGGCGACGTCCTCGTCGTCAGGAAGCTGGGCTTTCTGCGCAGCCGTCATCAAGTCGAGCTCGATCGAACGGCGTCCGGCGGCGCGATCGTTGATCGCATAATAGGCGACATCCTTGTCGGTATAGAAGGTCACCGAGGTGTAGGCCGGGCTGACCGGCACCGTCAGCTTGAGCGGCGCCTCGTTCAGATCGTAGCGGCAGACCGCCGCCGCAAACGCTGGGTCCATCAGCGGGATCACGGATTTTCCCGCGCTCGGCGCGGGGAGGGGCACCACGCTGTTCACCGGCGCGATGGCGGAGATTCTGGCGTAGGCATTCTGGGTCGCGGTGCTTGGCAGATATAGAATCGTGGCGAAATGCACGATGCCGCCGAGCAGGAGGCCGCTCGCGAGCCACAATAACCAGCGCGTCATGACGGCCGCCTCACGTGCATGACTGCACCTTCACGGACGGCATCGGCGTTTCACGTCCGGTACGCGATGCAACTCCGATCGGGGAATCGTAGAAGCGCATCACAAGCATGTAGCGCTCGGCGCCACCGGTCGGCAGCCAATTGCCAGCGCGTGCACGCGGCGCGACCGAGATTTCGATCGCCCCGTCGGACTTGCGGATCACCTCCTGGCTCGAAAAGCCGTGCCGCTTTAGCGAATTGCCGATCAGTTGTCCGTCAAGATCATAAACGGTCAGGGTCCAGAAGCGCGCCTGCGGCGTGACGCCCGAGACCACGACATCGCACCGGCCGTCGAGCGCGACGCCATCGTCATCCTTGGTCGCGACGAACGCAACGCCGTCGCCGGCACCCATCGGCAATTCACCGCTTCGCGCCACCAGCGCACGCGCATAGGGATCGATGTCCGGAGTCCCGGTGCGTGGCCAGGCTGTCCATGCGCCCACCTTGAATGCGCCGAATGGCGTTCCCTCGTGCAGCGCGAACAAGGCAGTGCCCAGGCCGACGGATGCAGCGACTGCGAATGCCAGAAGCAATCCGATGAGCAACCGCACGGGCAATCCAGGCTAGGGACGATGACAGGTCAGCGATATGAAATTGCGGGGACGGCTTGTCAATTGCCGCGCACGACCCGTCCACGGCCGTCGGTCGCGGCGACGGCGCCATCGCTGCGTTCGCCGACGGGCGGCGTCGGAGCCTCGACCGTGCGGTCGGCACTTGCCGGGGGCGCAAGCGACCGGGTGGCTTCTTCGAGCGCGCGCTCGATGCGAACCAGGATGTCGGCGCCTTTCTTTGTCAGCAGGATCGGCCGCGGAATTTCGTCGCCCGGCCTCGCGCCGGGTAAGGCCGCCACGGGAGGGCCGACCGGACCGGGTGAAGGATCGACACCGGGCATGGTCTTCAACTCGATGCCCTGATGGGCATAGGCCATGATCTTTTTCCAGGTCATGGCGGGGAGCGAGCCGCCGGTCATCCGGTTGGTCGGCGCGTAATCGTCGTTTCCGTACCACACGGCCGCGACCATGTTGCCGGTATAGCCCGCGAACCAGGCGTCGCGATATGCGTTGGTCGTGCCGGTTTTGCCGGCCGCCTTGACGCCGTCGAGAATGGCGCGCCGACCGGTACCGGCCTCGACCGCCTGGGTGAGGATCATGTTGATGTCCGCGGCGACCTGTGCCGGCATCACGCGGCGCGGCTTCGGGCCATCGCGATCGAAACGCCAGATCAGTTCACCGGTTGCGCTGCGGACTTCAAGAATGGCGTGGGGGGTGACAGCCATGCCGCCATTCGGGAAGGTTGCAAACGCGGCGGCGTGGTCGAACACCGTGACCTCGCCGGCGCCGATCGGCAGCGATGGCGTGTCAGCAAGCGGTGTTCGCAGCCCCATGCTCTTGGCGAGCGCGACGATCTTGTTGCGGCCGGTGCGCGGACTGCCATTACCGACCGTGATTGAGAGCCTGACCGGGATGGTGTTGACCGAACGAACAAGCGCGGTTGTCAGGGTTTGCGATCCCGAATAGCCGCCGGAATAGTTCCCCGGGCACCAGTTGCCGATGCAGATCGGGCCGTCCACTACCACGGTGCTGGGTTTCAGCCCGTGAATGAATGCTGCTGCATAGACGTAGGGTTTGAACGACGAGCCGGGCTGACGCAGGGCGTCGGTGGCGCGGTTGAACTGGCTTTCGCTGTAATCGCGCCCGCCAACGAGTGCGCGCAGCGTGCCGTCATTCTCGAACACCGCGGTGGCCGCCTGCCTCGCACCATATTGACGTCCGTAATCGCGGAGCGTCTCCTCGACGGCTTGCTCGGACTGGCGCTGCAGATTGACGTCGAGGCCGGTGCGGACAATGAAGACGCGCTCCTGCACGGACTTCGGCAGTTTGTCGACGAGCTTCTTCATTTCGTCGAAGGCATAGTCGAGATAGTAGTTCGGCTGACGTTCGTCGCGACGGTCGACCGAACTGGCGGGATTGCGCCGCGCGCCGAAGACTTGGCCCTCCGTCATCATCCCTGCCTCGATCAGGTTGTCGAGCACGGTGTTGGCGCGGGCGCGGGCGGCCGGCAGATTGATATGCGGTGCATAGCGCGTCGGTGCCTTGAACAGACCTGCGAGCATCGCGGATTCGGCGAGGGTCACGTCGCGCGCCGATTTGTTGAAGTAATACTGCGCGGCAGCGTCGACGCCGAATGCGCCGCCGCCGAGATAGGCGCGGTCGAGATAGAGCTTGAGGATCTGGTTCTTGGTCAGCCGGGTCTCGAGCCAAAGCGCGAGAAAGGCTTCCTTCACCTTGCGCTCGAGCGTGCGTTCGTTGCTGAGGAACAGGTTCTTGGCCAGCTGCTGGGTGATGGAGGAGCCGCCCTGCACCACGCCGCCGGCCTGCGCATTGACCACCAGCGCGCGCAATGTACCCGGGACGTCGATGCCGAAATGCTCATAGAAGCGCCGGTCCTCGGTCGCCAGCGTTGCCTTGACCAGATGATCCGGAAATTCCTCGATCGGGATCGAGTCATTATGCTTGATCCCGCGCGCGCCGACCTCGTTGCCGTAGCGGTCGAGGAACTGCACCGCGAGCTCGCTCTTCTTCAGCCAGTCCTCGTCCGAGGTCTCGTAAAAGGCCGGCAGCGCCAGCGCCAGCGCCAGCACCAGGCCGACCGCGCCCATGGTCGCCCCTTCGGACGCCGGCTCCACCAGCGCCCAGCGCTTCCAGCCAGCGACATGGAACCGGTCCATGAAGGTGACGAAGCGCTCGTACAATTCGCGCGACCAGCGCGCGGCATTGAACAGCCCGGAATCGATCCGGGCGTCCAGATCGAGGAAAAATCGCCGTACCGCCTCGCCAAAACCGGGTTTCTGTCGCTCAGCCACGCGGGCGTCCTTGTGCTCAGGCACGGGCGGTTCGGGGAAATGTCCGAAAGGCCACTATATCTAGCCGATCCCGCCTTGCTGTTCCATGCCACCAGAGCCACACAGCATGTCGAAATTGCGGATAAGGATAAGATGCGTGCGCCTGCTGATTCTTCAAGCTCTACCGCGGGTTGCCGCGGTTCCTCGGGGCCGCGGACGGGCCGGGGGATGTAAAGGTTCCGGACCCGGGCGACGCCGCAGGCCGATCATGCCCGGAACCGCTTAATGTGCCGTTCCGGGCCCTGCCGCCCGGCCGCCGGGACCGGGCCCGGACACACCATCAGGACGTTTTGCCGTGAAAGACGACACCCCCTTC
>JAEZBA010000083.1 GCA_023430245.1 Pseudomonadota bacterium | reverse complement strand
TGATGGGCCAGCGCCATCGCGACATCAAGAACGGCCTCAGCGTGCCGCCGAAGATCAAGCTGTCCAACATCGTCGACATGGCGACCAAGCCGCGCTGGGTGTCCAGCATCCTCAATGCCAAAAGCCGCACCTTTGGCAATCTCGACGGCTATGTGAAAGGCATGGAGGGCGTCGGTTCGCTGGCGCAATGGACCGCCAGCCAGTTCGACGCCACGCTGAGCTGGAAGGATGTCGCGTGGATCCGTTCCTTGTGGCCCGGCAAGCTGATCATCAAGGGCATTCTCGACGTCGACGACGCGAGGCTCGCAGCGAAGAGCGGCGCCGACGCCATCGTGGTGTCGAACCATGGCGGCCGTCAGCTCGATGGCGCGCCCTCCTCGATCGCGATGCTGCCGAAGATCGCCGATGCGGTCGGCGACGATATCGAGGTGATGTTCGACGGCGGCATCCGCTCCGGGCAGGATCTGTTCCGCGCGCTGGCGCTCGGCGCCAAGAGCTGCCTGATCGGGCGCGCCTACATCTACGGTCTCGGCGCACTCGGCAAGCAGGGCGTGACGACTGCAATCGAGACCATCCGCAAGGAGCTCGACATCACCATGGCGCTCACTGGCGTGACGAAGATCGCCGACATCGACCGGCGCGCGCTCGCCACCGAAACGATCCCCGCAGAAACGCACGTGCTGGAGCTTGCGGAGACGAAGAAGGCGGCGGCGGGATAACCAGTCAACGCATTGCGGGGATTCCCGTCATGAACGCACCGGACAGGCCAGCTACGCGACGCGCCCCGGCAAGCCTGAGCCGGCGTATCGTGGCCACCATGATCGCCGGCGGTGCGCTCTTCCTTCTGCTGTGGCTGATGGCGCTGACCGCGCTCACGTCACTGCTGATCGCAGCGGGCGTGTGCATCACGCTGTTGTCGGCGAGTGCAGTCTCCGATCCGGTCGAGACGGTGCTGGATTTCCTGGTCGCGATCGTGTTCGGCGTGCTGGCCGCGATTGCCGCATTCTTCGCCGCAATTTTCAGTCTTTTCAGCAGCTAAGCAAGGCAGCCGGACATCCAAACCGATTCCTGCGGCTCGCCGGTTTGCCGCAGCCCTGGTGAACCGACCGGCCGTCCGCGCGACTAACGCCTGGCAGCACTTGCAATCTCCGATCATGTCATCGGCACAAATCGCTGCCGTCGATCCGGCGTGAACCGGTTTCAGGGTCGCAGGAGGTGTTCGATGCCGAAACACTACCACATGCTTTGGTCGATCCTGACCACATGGATCGTGACCGCTGTAATCTGCGCCGCGCTCCCGTTCCTACGAGCGGCGCAGAGCTTGCAGACCGCGTTGGACGGTTTCCTGCCGCTAATCATGGCGCTTGTCATCGGTTTATCGGCCGGCGTTGTTCTGACCTCTCTCGCCCGACGGCTCTGCGGCATCGAAGGCTCATGGCAGCTTGACTGGGGACAGATGACGGCGGGTTCGGCAGCGCTCGCCGGAATCATCGTCTGGGGCCTGCCACTTGGGCTCGTATTTGCTGTCGATGATTTCCTGCGCGCGGCGAGTTGGTCTGCCTTAATTGATCTGCTGATCTGGCCGGCAATGGGCGCCGTGTTCGGGTCTGCGATGCGGTGGCTCACTCCGGGAAACCGGCCCGCGTGACGGGTCCCGCTTTTCGGAATCATTTTGGACAAGCACCGTTCCGGATTCCCGGTGGTCGGGGAGACAATCGGACGCTGGCCGCGATCCGGCCTCATTTGATTATGACAGAATTGATACGGATATATGTCAGGCCAATTATTTTTTGGAGTGGCTTGATGGATGTCCGACACCGCGTTCAGCAGCAGACCCTGGTCTGGTCCAACCCGGTCGCGCGCTGGTGGGGCCTGCTCTCGCTTGTCAGCCTCGTCAATATCGCGGTCTGGTTTGCGCTCTATCGCACTCTGCATGAGCCGCAGACAGGCGCGATCGGCGGCAATGCGGGCATCGGCGTGATGCTGGCGCTGTGCGCGGCTTACGTGTTCGGCTGCGCTTTCCGCTCGCTGCTGCCGCGCGCGGATGTGCAGCGCATCTGCCTGTTCGACACCTGGCTGTCGAGCGTGATGGTCGGGCGCACGGTCGCAACCATCGCCGAAGTCTGCTTCGCCATCCAATGGGCGATCATCCTCTACTTGCTCGGAACGATGACCGGAGCCGACACCACGCTCAACGCCGCCTTTGTCATCGTGCCGCTGATCCTGATCGCCGAAGCCTCCTCCTGGTATGCGGTGCTGACGAAAAAATACTGGGCCAACGCGCTGGAGAATTCGATCTGGGCGGTGGCGTTCTTCATCGTCGGACTTGGCCTGTTCCGGCTCATTCCGGAATTCGAAGGTCCGGTTCGCGCGGTTCTGGTCGTCACCATCATTGGCATCGCGGGCTATCTCGCGTTCCTCGCCACAATCGACGTGCCGATGTATGTGAAGCGATGGCGCGAGGAAACGGCGCGCGGCACGAAGCCGCTGCATCCGCTCGAGGGGCTGCGCGACGTCAACCGACGCTGGGTGGTGACGCACGACATCTCCGAATGGCGCGAGGAAATCCCGTGGATGTCGCTCTATTTTAGCGCCGCGGTCTGGGCGAGCCTGGCGCTGTGCGTGGTGTTCTCGCTGGAGCGCGAATTGCCGCGCTATCGCACCGCGCCGGTGGCGGAATGGTCGGCGCAGACGCCGGCAGATCGCGGCGCATCCGCGTCGCGGGCTGACTGGCCTTCGCGGTAGAAGAAGCGGCAAAAGAAAAAGCCGGACCCCCCTGCGGCGGTCCGGCCTAAAGTTTGGTCGCCGGATTTATTTCTGCAGCGGGATCTTCGCCTCTTTGACGATCTTCGCGTATTTGGCGACGTCGTCATTGAACTTCTTCGCGAATTGCTCCGGCGAACTTCCCACCGGTTCGGCGACGAATTTCGCAAGCCGCTCGCGCACATCCGGTGTGGCAAGCGCCTTCTTGGTTTCCTGATACAGCCGCTGCACGATCGCATCCGGTGTCGTGGCCGGCACGAAAAAGCCCTGCCAGCTTCCCATGTCGAAGCCTTTCACGCCCTGCTCGGCCACGGTCGGCAGATCCGGCATCACCTTTGCGCGCGAGGCGCTGGTGACGGCCAGGCCTTTCACCAGCTTGTTGTCGACATTCACCCGGCCGGTTGCCACCGGCACGACCGCGAGGTCGACCTCGCCCGAGATCAGGGCGGTGTTGAGCGGCGCATCGCCCTTGTAGGGGACGTTGGCGATGTCGATGCCGGCCTCGCCCTTGAGCATCTCCATCGACAGATGCAGCGGATTGCCGATGCCGGTCGAACCGTAATTCAGCACGCCCGGCTTCTGCTTCGCCAGCGCGATCAGGTCCTTCACCGAATTGACGCCGAGCTTGTTGGACGCGACCAGCAAGAGCGGCGATTCAATGAGCTGCGTGACCGGGATGAAATCCTTGTTCACGTCGAACGGCAGCGAAGCGTATAGCGACGGGCTGATAGCCAGTCCGTTGGTGGTCAGGAACACCGTGTAGCCATCGGGCGCCGCACGCGCCACCGCGTCCGCGGCAAGATTGCCGCCGGCGCCAGGCCGGTTCTCGATCACCACCGGCTGGCCGAGCCCTTCCGACATCTTCTGGCCGACCACACGCGCCACCGTATCGACGGCGCCGCCAGCCGCGAACGGCACCACGATGCGGACCGGCTGGTTTGGATAGCTCTGCGCCGATGCGCTTGTGGATGCAAAGGCGGCGACCAGTCCCAGACCTGCGAAGAGCGCGAGTGCGCGTTTCATGTCGAAATCTCCCTATCGGTTTCGTTCGATGTCCCGGCCTTATGCGACCGGGTTCCGGTTCAGACGCGCGCGGCGCTTACGCCGCGATGCGGGTCTCCTTCATTTCAATCACGTCGAGATTGAGGTTCTTCAACAGCCGGTAGATGGTGTCGATCTCTTCCTGCTTCGGCTTCGGCATCGGCGCCCGCATGAACGGGTTCGGGATCAGGCCGCGCAGCCAGGTCGCGGTCTTGTAGCGGATGTGCAGCCGGCCCATGTCGGCGATGTATTCCTGCAGGTCGCTCAGCCCGCTGTCCCAGATCTGGCAGGCCTTCTCGAGATCGCGCGCATCCCAGGCGTCGAGATGGTCGAGCATCGGCTCCTTGGCGAAGGTCCAGAAGCCGCTGAGGGTGCCGTCGAACATGCCGGTGGCGCGATATTCGTGGAAGCGCGAGGCCAGCGCGCCCATCACCGCGACCGGACGGTCGAGGCCGCGCAGGCCCTTGGCGATCAGCCGGAAGCCCTCATAGGTGTAGGTCATCTTCCAGCCGACCACGTTCTTCACCTCGCGGCAGATGCGCAGCGTGGCGTTCAGCGGCAGGCCGGGGAAGAAGGGCGGCTTGGCGCCGCCGACCGGATGGGTGACGATCGGCAGATCGACCGCGCGATCCTGAGCAATGATCTGGTCGAGCCAGATTTCCGGATAGCCATCGGCATCCCAGCACGAGGTCACGTCCTGGGCGCCGCCGGGAGGCGTCACGAAAATGCCGTCGACGCCGAGCGCCTTGCAGTCCTTCGCGGTCTCGACGGTCTCTTCGGTGGTCAGCGCCCAGGTGCCGGCGATGATCGGCAGCTTGCCGTGCGCCTCTTCCATCGCGATTTCGAGGACGCGGCGCTTCTCCTCGCGAGTCATGTAGAAGATTTCGCCGGCTTCCGGATTGATGCAGAGCCCGCCTTCGCGCGCGAAGCGCTTGTCGTCGGCGAAATAGCGGACGTAGTTGCGGAACGCCTGCTCGTCGATCTTGAAGGAACGGTCGTAGGGCAACAGCACAGCGACGTAGCGGCGATGGCCGACAGTCAGCATCGGAACCTCCCGTAAGAGCGTGGAAGCGCTTGGGCGCTTGTTGGCCCCTGTCTT
>JAEZBA010000079.1 GCA_023430245.1 Pseudomonadota bacterium | reverse complement strand
GACCAATGGCCGGTCGCATCGCGCACGGCTTCCATCAAGCCGCGCGGCCCGCAGCAATAAAGATGCTCGCGGTTTTTTCGCTCCTCCACGATCGGCCAGAGATCGAGTGCCTTGGCCGGGTCGCCGCCGTCGTAATGAATGAAAACCTTGCCCTTGAACTCGGGCGCGCTCAATTCCTCGCGGAATGCGGTCATTTCCGGTGTGCGCGAACAATAATAGAGCCTGAACTTCTTCGCCGGATCGTTCTTGAGCGCGTGGATCATCGCGATAAACGGCGTGATGCCGATGCCGCCGGCGATGAAGATGAAATGATCGCCGCGTTGTGGCAACGCGAAGGCGTTATCCGGCGCCGAGATGAACCACTCGTCGCCTTCCTTTGTATTGTCGATGAGATAGATCGAGCCGCCGCGGCCATTGTCCTCGCGCTTGACGGCGATGCAGTAGTGATCGCGCTCGGCCGGGTCGCTGCACAGCGAATATTTCCGCATCAAGCCGTTCGGAACGTGAAGATTGATGTGGGAGCCGGCGGTAAAAGCCGGCAACTCACCGCCGTCCTTGCGGCGCATCTCGTAAAGATGGATGCCGTCGGCGATTTTTTCGGCGCGGGTGACGCGGACGGGGATGTCGGCAGGCGGGATCGAACTCATGGCTGGATGACTTGTTGCAAGGAATTGGTTGCAGGTCGCTGGAGCTTTCTGGTCGCAAATTCTAGTGCGATGCACAATCGCCGCATCACGCCATCTCGACAAGCAGGCTGGAATGACTATAGGATAAAAACTTAGAGGGCTAATATTTTCTCCGGGACCCAACCCGATCCTTGGCCCTCGACGATATGCTTGGGAGGCAAGCCGATGATGACCGCAGAGGAAAACGACCTGCTGTGCCGCGTCGAGGGCGACGCGCCGATGGGTCAGATCATGCGCCGCCACTGGATGCCGGCCTGCCTGATCGAGGAGGTAGCCGAGCCAGACGGCGCGCCGCTGAAGGTCAGGTTGCTCGGCGAGGACCTCGTCGTATTCCGCGACAGCGACGGCAAGCTCGGGATTATCGACGAATATTGTCCGCATCGCCGGGTGTCGCTGGCTTTCGGCCGCAACGAGGAATGCGGGCTGCGCTGCCTCTATCACGGCTGGAAGATGGACGTGGACGGCAACGTGGTCGAGATGGCGTCCGAGCCGCCGGAGAGCGGCTTTGCCGAGAAGGTGAAGGTCAAAGCCTATCCCGCGCGCGAATGGGGCGGCTTCGTCTGGACCTATATGGGGCCGGCGGAGACCATGCCGGACTTCGAGCCGCCGGCTTTCGCGCCGACGCAGAACGCGCAGGTTTCGATCGTCAAGATTCACGTCGGCTGCAACTGGGCGCAGATCCTTGAGGGGCAGATCGATTCGGCGCATTCGTCGAGCCTGCATTCCTCGGACATGAAGCCTGCCAAGGTCGATGCGGCGAAGGCCGTCGATACGCACTGGTTGCGGCCGTCGACTGACAAGGCGCCACGCCTGCAGGTCGAACGGACGAGCTTCGGGTTCCACTATGCGGCGATCCGCCGTCCGATCGCCAATGCCAATGTGAACGATTACGTGCGAGTGACGGTCTATGTCGCGCCCTTCACCGCACTGATTCCGCCGAACAACGAATACAATGTCGCGACCGTGCTGGTTCCGGCGGATGATGAGAACACCGTGTTCCATTTCATCGCCTGGACCGACAAGGACGCCGACTGGGCGAACAAGGGCGGGATCGATCAGGAAGTCTGGCGCAAATTCAATGTTGCGCAGCCCGGCATCGATCTCGATCGCGGTTTCAACAATTTGCGGACGCGCGGCAACAATTATGGGCAGGACCGCAATGCCATGCGGCTCGGCGATTTCACCGGCATCAAGGGCATTCCCAATCAGGATATCGCGATGTGGGAAACCATGGGGCCGATCGCCGACCGCACCAAGGAGCGGCTCGGCGCCAGCGATCTCGCGGTGGTGGAATTTCGCAAGCTGATGGTCGATGCGGCGCGCCAGATGCAGCAGTCCGGTGTTGCGATCGGGCGGACCACGCCGCATGTCCCGCAAAACAAGATTCGCTCGTTCGAGGGCATCGTGCCGAAATCGACCAATTGGCGAAACTTTACGGTGCCATCCGATCAGGATCGGGAGAAGGTTGCCTAACGCCGCCACAGCGGCTTGAATGACCACACACCACGTCTCGACAAGAAGACGGAAGCACAGAGGGAGGAATGAATGAAGAAACGGACGTTCGGTCCGCTGCTGGGGCTTGTCGCTGCCGGCATTCTGTTTGGAGCGCAGCCATCGGTCGCACAGGACAAGCTGAAGCTGGCGGTCGGTCAGCGCGGCAACTGGGATACGTCGATCTCCGAGGTCGGCCAGCTTGCCGGCATCTTCAAGAAACACGGTCTCGAACTTGAAATCGTCTATACCCAAGGCGCGGGCGAGACCCTGCAGGCCACGATTTCCGGCAGCGTCGATATCGGCGTCGCGGCCGGCATTATGGGCGTGCTGAGCGCCTATTCGAAAGGCGCGCCGGTGCGGATCATTGGTGCCGAGACGACGGGCGCCTCCGATCTCTACTGGTATGTGAAAGCGGATTCGCCCATCAAGTCGCTGAAGGATACGGCCGGCAAGACTCTGGCTTATTCCACCAACGGCTCTTCGACCCACGGCATCGTCACCGCCTTCATGAAACAATACGGTCTGTCGGCGAAGCCGACTGCGACCGGCGGCCCTCCCGGAACCCTGACCCAGGTCATGTCCGGTCAGATCGATGTCGGCTGGGCGGCGCCACCCTTCGGGCTCGATCAACTCGACCAGAAGCAGATTCGTATTCTCGCCAGCGGCAACGATGCCGACGCGTTCAAGGGCCAGACCGTGCGCCTCCTGGCGACCACGGCTCCGGTGCTGCAGGGGAAAAAGAGTGCGATCGACCGTTACATGAAGGCTTATCGTGAGACGATCGACTTCATGTACACGGATGCCGGGCTGAAGGTTTACGCCGACTGGCTGAAAATCCCCGAGGCCAAGGCCCGCCGGACCCGCGACGACTTCTTTCCAAAGGCGTCCGTCGATCCTGACCGGATCGTCGGTCTCGACACCATCGTCAAGGATGCCGTCGCGCTGAAGTTCACGGCCAGCGAACTGACCAAGGAGCAGTTGGCCGAGCTGATCCAGATTCCGCCGCGTTAGCGTCAGGATTACGACAAGTCCGGTTGCGGGCCGTCAAGGCCCGCAATCGGTGCGGTTTCTTGCCGCCTTTGCTTGCCTCCCCGGACTTCTGCTAGTACCTCGCCGCGGCCCGGCAAAAAGAAAACCACCGGGCCCCGCGGGGTTATGGATGCTTGAAATGCTGCGCGCGATGGCGCGCTTTATCAGCGAAAAGATCGGCTGGCACCGGATCGGGTTCGCGCTGAGCGTCCTGATTATCGTGGTTGCCGGTGTCGTTCTCTACCGCATGCTGCGCGGCATCGACATCAATGAGGTCTTCAAGGCGATCCGCGCTACGGATGCGCGGGACTTCTGGCTGGCCGCATTGTTCGTGGCATTCGGCTATTTCACGCTGACCTTTTACGATCTGTTCGCCGTCCGCACGATCGGCCGCAGCGATGTGCCTTACACCACCGCCGCGCTCGCCGGTTTCACCAGTTATTCGGTCGGGCACAATGTCGGCGCCAGCGCTTTCACCGGCGGCGCGGTGCGCTACCGCGTGTATTCGGCGCACGGCGTCAGCGCCGTGGAAGTAGCCAAAATCTGCTTCGTGGCCGGCCTGACATTCTGGCTCGGCAATGCGACGGTGCTCGGGCTTGGCATCTTCTATGCGCCCGAGGCGGCCAGCGCGATCAATCACCTGCCGGAATGGTTCAACCGGACGCTGGCTGGCATCACCATCGTTGTGCTCACCGCCTATGTGATCTGGGTCTGGATCCGGCCGCGTTCGATCGGGCGGGACGGCTGGCAGGTGACGCTGCCGGGCGGGCCGCTGACATTCCTGCAGATCGTCATCGGCATCGTCGATTTGGGCTGCTGCGCCGCTGCGATGTATCTCTTGCTGCCGGACCAGCCACACATCAATTTCATCATGCTCGCGGTGATTTTCGTGTCCGCGACATTGCTCGGCTTTGCCAGCCATTCGCCCGGCGGGCTCGGGGTGTTCGATGCCGCCATGCTGCTGGCGCTCTGGCAATTCGAGCGGGAAGAATTGCTCGCCAGTCTGCTGCTGTTCAGACTTCTGTATTACATCATCCCCTTCGCGCTTGCGCTCGCGATCCTGGGCGCGCGCGAGATCATCAAGGGCATGGTTTCGAATCGTGTCCCCCCGCTCGGAGACATTGCCGCGGACGTGCTGGCGTCGCCGCCTGCGGGCGACAGAAACGCGGCGGATAGTCAGTCCCACGCCCGGAAGCCGTCCAATGACGATGGAATCAAACGGTGAGCAGGGGCGTGTTGCGGAGGAGCCGGAATCTCGGTCCGGGCGTTATGATTCATGGCTGATGGCCGCGGTTGCGGCCGCCGCGATCGCCATCCCGCTTTTCCGGGGTGATCTGAACGCCGCGCTCGGCATTGTGGCCATCGCCGCGGTGCTGGCCGCGGCCTGGTATTTCAGCCGCCGCAACCGGAGGCTTGCGGCGCCCGCCCAGCCGGTGGCGGCGCCTGCGCAACCGGGCGACCACCTCATTACCGACGTGATTGCGGCGTTGCCGGACCCCACCGTGCTGATGGAAGCCGACGGCCGGGTGGTGACCATGAACGCGTCGGCGAGCGCGATCGCTCCGGCCTTGCGGCGTGGGGAGCCGGCGTCGCTCGCGCTTCGCATTCCGGAAGTCATCGACGCGATCCGGCGCGCGGCGCTTGGCCGCAAACCCGAGCGCGCCGAGTTCTCCGAACGGGTGCCGTCGGAGCGATGGTTCGAGGTCTTTGTCACGCCGCTCCGCTCCGACCGGGTCCCGGATACGACAACCCGGCTGCTGCTGACATTCCGCGACCTGACCGCGATCCGCCGGGTGGAGGAAATGCGGGTCGATTTCGTCGCCAATGCCAGCCACGAATTGCGCACGCCGCTCGCGTCCTTGTCGGGTTTTATTGAAACGCTGAAGGGCGCGGCCCGCAACGACACCGCCGCACGCGAGCGGTTCCTCGATATCATGGAGGCGCAGGCCAAGCGCATGGCCCGGCTGATCGACGACCTGCTGTCGCTGTCGCGGATCGAACTTTCCGCTCACGTACGCCCGGAGACGCCGGTCGAATTGCTGCCGATCGTGCGCCAGGTCGTTGATTCTTTACAGATGCTCGCGCGGGACCGTGGCGTCACCGTCACCATCGATGCGCCGAAGGAGCCTCTGATCGTGTCCGGCAGCCGCGACGAACTCACCCGCGTGTTCGAAAATCTGGTCGAAAACGCGCTCAAATACGGCGCCTCGGGCAAGCGCGTGGAGATCATGCTGTCGCGCGCTTTCACGGTGAGCGGCGGCGAGGAGGCGGTGGCGTCGGTACGCGATTACGGGCCGGGCATCGCAGCGGAGCATCTGCCCAGGCTCACCGAGCGGTTTTACCGGGTCGATGTTGCCGAAAGCCGCGAGCAGGGCGGCACCGGCCTCGGACTGGCGCTGGTCAAGCACATCATAAACCGGCACCGCGGCCGGCTGACCATCGAAAGCCGCTCCGGGGAAGGTGCGACTTTTACCGTCCGGCTGCCAATGTCCACAGGCGCTGTTCCGGCCCAACGCAAAACAGGCTGACTTTTCAGCGCCTTGCGCTGTCATCCAGATGTCACCCAGGCGTCATAGAAGCTTCGGCATGTCGCCCCTAGTGACCGGGGCGACCGGACGGGCTCCGCAGATTTTATCCCCCGCGCCCGCCGGCACAAAACGATGGAGAGAACATTGAAACATACCACCCTCGCTGGCGCGCTCGCGCTGGCTGGCGTCATTGCCGCCACTGGCGCGCAGGCGCAGACCCGCGACCAGATCCGCGTGGTCGGTTCGTCGACCGTGTTCCCCTATTCCCAGGCGGTCGCCGAAGAGTTCTCCAAGCAGACCAAGCGCAAGTCCCCGGTGGTCGAATCGACCGGCACCGGCGGTGGCTTCAAGGTGTTCTGCCAGGGCATCGGCCCGAGCCACGCTGACATGACCGGTGCCTCGCGCGCCATGAAGAAGTCCGAGTTTGCCGATTGCGCCAAGAACGGCGTGACCGACATCACCGAATTGATGATCGGCTTCGACGGTCTCTCGATCGCCCAGTCGCGCAAGAACGACAAGGACTGGGATCTGACCGAGCGTGAAATCTTCCTCGCTCTCGCTGCCGAGGTGCCGGACGAGAAGGGCGAGAAGCTGATCCCAAATCCGTACAAGACCTGGAATCAGATCAACCCGAAGCTGCCCAACACCAAGATCGAAGTGTTCGGTCCGCCGCCGACCTCCGGCACCCGCGACGCTTTCGTCGAACTGACGATGCATGACGGCTGTGACGTGCTGCCCTACTTCAAGGAACTGAAGAAGAAGGACGCAAAAGCCTGGAACACCGCGTGCAGCCGCATGCGCCAGGACGGCCCGTTCATCGAAGCCGGCGAGAACGACAACCTGATCGTGCAGCGCCTGCAATCCGACCCCAACACCATGGGCATCTTCGGCTACTCGTTCCTGTATGAGAATCAGGACAGCCTGAAGGCGGTGAAGGTAGAAGGCGTCGCTCCGACCTTCGAGAGCATCGCCGACAAGAGCTACAAGATCTCTCGTCCGATCTTCGTCTACATCAAGAACGCGCACCGCAACGTGATCCCGGGCATGCCCGAGTTCATCGCCGAATATGTCAGCGACAACGCGCTGAGCAAGAGCGGTTACCTCGCTGAGCGCGGTCTGACGGTGCTTCCGGATGCGACCCGCAAGGAAGTGCAGGAGACCGCCAAGGCCTCCAAGAAGCTTGCGGAACCCCAGTCGTAAGTCTGGACAAGGACGAGGGGTCGCGGGTCTTTCCGCGATCCCTCCATTTTCGGGAAGGGGTTGACCGTGTTCGGCTATGCGCTTGCGATAATCATTGCGATGTCACTCGTGGCCTTTTTTGTCGGCCGCCATCAAGCTTATGCGATTGCTGCTAACGCGCCATTGCATTCGCGCCCGATTTATCACGGTGCGTTTGTGGCCATCTGGGTCGGTCTGCCCTCGCTGATCCTCATCCTGCTCTGGGTCGCGTTGCAAGGTGCGGTCATCGACCGCCTCCTGATTGCCTCGCTGCCGCAAGACATGACAGCGACTGCTTCCTCTTCTCAGATCGCGCTGTACCTGTCTGAAATCAAGAACGTTGCTTCCGGTCAGATATTTGGCGAGCCGTCTGCGGCCATCCGCGATGCTGCTGCGACATATGCGGCTTGGGATGCAATTGCGCGCTGGGCGATGGTGGCCGTCGCCGCGGCAGTCACGATCGTCGGGTTGCTGTTCGCACGCTCTCTGCTGGGCTCGCGTTTTCGTGCTCGCAACAACTTCGAGAAGATCATTACCGGTGTGATGATCTTCTGTTCGATCGTTGCGATCCTGACAACGCTCGGCATTGTGTTCTCGCTGCTCTATGAAGCGTTCCGGTTCTTTGCCCGCGTGCCCGTGCATGAGTTTCTGTTCGGACTGCGCTGGGAGCCGCAAATCCCGATCCGCGAAGATCAGGTTGCGGGTACGGGCGCTTTCGGTGCAGTGCCCGTCTTCACCGGCACGATCCTGATTGCGACCATCGCCATGCTGTTCGCCACCCCGATTGGCATCCTCTCGGCCGTCTATCTGGTGGAGTTTGCCAACGACCGCGTGCGCAAGGTGGTGAAGCCGCTGCT
Organism: Pseudomonadota bacterium; assembly: GCA_023430245.1. Classification (GTDB taxonomy): domain Bacteria; phylum Pseudomonadota; class Alphaproteobacteria; order Rhizobiales; family Xanthobacteraceae; genus Pseudorhodoplanes. The sequence continues at coordinate 5,149 of JAEZBA010000079.1, read as the reverse complement.
TGAAATCCTGTCCGGCGTTCCGACCGTCGTTTACGGCTTCTTTGCAGTGCTGACTGTCGCACCGGCCGTCCGGCAATTCGGCTCGACCATGGGCATAGCCGTGTCGCCCAATTCGGCGCTGGCAGCGGGCGCGGTGATGGGCATCATGATCATACCGTTTATCTCTTCGCTGTCCGATGACGCGCTGAAAGCGGTACCGCGCTCCATGCGCGACGGGTCGCTGGCAATGGGCGCGACAGTCGCTGAGACCATGACGAAGGTCCTTATTCCCGCTGCGCTTCCCGGCATCATGGGTGGCATCCTGCTGGCGCTGAGCCGTGCCATCGGTGAAACCATGATCGTGGTGATGGCGGCCGGCCTGATCGCGACGCTCACCGCGAACCCGCTTGATAGCGTCACCACGGTCACGGTGCAGATTGTTACGTTGCTGATCGGGGATACCGAGTTTGATAGCCCGAAGACGCTCGCGGCATTTGCGCTCGGCCTCGTCCTGTTCATCGTGACGCTTGCGCTCAATGTGCTTGCCTTGGGCATCGTCCGGAAATACCGCGAGAAGTACGACTGATGACTGACACCACGCTCCCCCGCGCGGCCATCGATTGGTCCACCGGCGCCGCCAAGACACGCCGCAGCCGCCGTCATGCTGCCGAGAAACGCCTCCGCCTGTATGGGCTGGGCGCCATCGCGATCGCGATCGGGATGCTCTTTATCCTGGTCACGTCGCTGGTCTACACCGGCTATCAGGCATTCTTTCAGACGATGATCCGGCTGCCGGTGACGGTGAGTCCGGATTTGGTCAAAGCGGACAATATCGACGGCGGCAATTACCGTGTCATCGTTCGCGACGCCATGCTGCGTGCGGTGCCGGGCGTAACCAGTCCTGCCGATCAGCGGGCGCTGATCCAGATCGTCAGCACGGATGCGCCTTTCGTGATCCGTAACATGGTCTCGAAAGACCCACGGCTGATCGGTCAGACTTTCGACATCACGATCCCTGCATCAGACCCCTTTGACCAGCTCAACAAGGGCATCATCCCGCGCGATGTGCCGGAGGACCAGCGCCGCGTCAACGACAAGCAGATCGGCTGGTTCGACCAGATGGTCGCCAAGGGGATGATCACCAAACCGTTCAACTGGGGTCTGTTCTTCAATGCCGACAGCCGCTTCCCGGAACAGGCAGGTCTCGCCGGTGCCATTGTCGGATCGTTCTACGCGTTGCTGGTCTGCTTCCTGATCAGCTTCCCCATGGCGATTGCTGCCGCCATTTATCTCGAGGAGTTCGCGCCCAAGAACCGTTGGACCGACGTGATCGAAGTCAACATCAACAATCTGGCAGCGGTGCCGTCAGTTGTTTTCGGACTTCTCGGGCTTGCCGTCTTTCTGCAATGGTTCGGGCTCCCGAGATCGGCGCCGCTGGTCGGCGGCATGGTACTGGCGCTGATGACGCTGCCGACGATCATCATTGCCACCCGTGCAGCCTTGAAGTCGGTTCCGCCATCGATCCGCGAGGCTGCGCTTGGAATCGGTGCGTCGAAGCATGAGATGATCATGCATCACGTTTTGCCGCTGGCGATGCCGGGCATCCTGACAGGCACCATCATCGGACTGGCCCAGGCGCTCGGCGAAACCGCGCCGCTGCTCCTGATCGGCATGAATGCCTTTATAACCGCGCCGCCCGCCGGCGTTCTGGAAGCCTCGACGGCATTGCCAACGCAGATCTTCATCTGGGCAGATAGTCCGGAGCGAGGCTTTGTCTCCCGCACATCGGCGGCCATTCTGGTCCTGCTGATGTTCCTGATCGTGATGAACTCGATCGCCATCTTCTTGCGCCAGCGCCTCGAGCGCACGTGGTAGACGAGAAAAAAAGTGAGGGTTGCGCTATGCACGACGTAACGGCAGCATCGATTGTGGACATGAAGACCGATCTGGGAGCGGTGGCCGCAATGATGCCTCCCAAAATCGTCGCACGCGATGTCAGCGTGTTTTACGGCGAGAAGCAGGCGCTGAAGTCGGTCGCCGTTGACATCCCGAGTCAGGCGGTGATGGCCTTTATCGGCCCGTCCGGTTGCGGAAAGTCGACCTTTCTGCGCTGTTTCAACCGCATGAACGACACCGTCGAGGGTGCTCGGGTCGAGGGCAAAATCACGCTCGACAATCGCGATATCTACGAAACCGATCTCGATGTCGTGGAACTCCGCGCCCGGGTCGGGATGGTGTTCCAGAAGCCGAACCCGTTTCCGAAGTCGATTTTCGAGAACGTCGCCTATGGGCCCCGGATCCATGGCCTCGCGAAATCCAAGGCCGATCTGGCCAACACGGTCGAAAGCAGCCTGCGCAAGGCCGGGTTGTGGGATGAGGTGAAGGACCGGCTCAACGAGCCCGGCACAGGCCTCTCCGGCGGTCAGCAGCAGCGGCTTTGCATCGCGCGCACCATCGCGGTCGGGCCCGAAGTGATTCTGATGGACGAACCATGCTCGGCGCTCGACCCGATCGCGACCGCTCGCATCGAGGAGCTGATCGACGAATTGCGCAAGAATTTCACGATCATCATCGTGACCCATTCGATGCAGCAGGCCGCCCGCGTATCGCAGCGCACCGCCTTCTTCCATCTGGGCAATCTTGTGGAAGAGGGGCCGACCGAAAGCATCTTCACCACGCCGCAGGATCGCCGCACGCAGGATTACATCACCGGCCGCTTCGGTTGATCCCATTGATGCCGCATCGGCAAGGAACTGAACCATGACTGACCACATCGCCAAGGCATTCGACACCGATCTCCAGGAACTCAACCGCATGGTTGCGGAAATGGGCGGTCTTGCCGAGAAAGAGATCGCGGACGCGGTGCAGGCGTTGACCCGCCGCGACATCGACCTCGCGAACAAGCTGATCGCAGCGGACGCCCAGATCGACGCGCTGCAGCGGGAGATCGAGGAGCGCGCGATCCTGACGATTGCGCGCCGTCAGCCGATGGCCATCGACCTTCGTGAAGTGGTGAGCGCGTTGCGCGTCGCCAACGAAATCGAGCGCATCGGCGACCTTGCCAAGAATATCGGCAAGCGCGCTCTCGATCTGGAGGGCGAATATCCGTCGCTGAAGCTGATCCGCGGCGTCGACCATATGGGCAGCCTGGTGCTGACCCAGCTCAAGCGCGTGCTGGACGCCTATGCCGCCCGCGATGTCGACGAGGCCATGGATGTGTGGAAGCGCGACGAGGAAATCGACGCCATGTGCGTCTCGCTGTTTCGCGAATTGCTCACCTACATGATGGAAGATCCGCGCAACATCACGTTCTGCATCCATCTTCTGTTTTCGGCGAAGAATATCGAGCGCATGGGCGACCACGCCACCAACATCGCCGAGACCGTGTATTATATGATCAAGGGCGAGCCGATCATCTCCGAGCGCCCGAAGGCCGATACCACCAGCTTTGCGCCATTGGCGGCGCAGGGATGAACGGAAGCGGCGATATGAACGGTCAGACCGCACGCATCCTGATCGTCGAGGACGAGGAGCCGTTGTCGCTGCTGCTGCGATACAACCTCGAGACGGAAGGATACGACGTCGAGACCGTCGCGCGCGGCGACGATGCCGATACCCGGTTGCGCGAAAGCACGCCCGATCTCGTCGTGCTCGACTGGATGCTGCCCGGCCTGTCCGGCATCGAACTCTGCCGCCGGCTGCGGGCGCGGCCGGAGACCAAGTCGCTGCCGATCATCATGCTGACCGCGCGCGGCGAGGAGAGCGAGCGGGTGCGTGGGCTGTCGACCGGCGCCGACGATTATATCGTCAAGCCGTTCTCGGTCCCGGAACTGGTAGCGCGGATCCGTGCGCTACTCCGCCGCTCCCGGCCGGAGCGGCTCGCCGACGTCCTGACGCTGGGTGAAATCGAGCTCGACCGCGTCAAGAAGCGGGTTTCCCGCGCCGGCCGTGACGTCGAACTCGGGCCGACCGAGTTCCGTCTGTTGGAATTTCTGATGGAGCGCCCCGGCCGCGTGTTTACGCGGGAACAATTGCTCGACGGGGTGTGGGGCAGCGAGGTCTATATCGACGAGCGTACCGTCGATGTGCATGTCGGGCGCCTGCGCAAGGCACTCAACCGTGGCCGTGACGGCGACCCGATCCGCACCGTGCGCGGTTCCGGTTACGCGATCGACGATCGCTTCGGGCGCGCGGACCTCACATGATCTGACCTGCTCTGGATCTGGTCTGACCGATCCGGCCGCCGTAGCGCCCGGCGCGAGCGGGTCAGCGCCCGCCCGCCGTGCGTTTGTCCCGCCGCGCCGCCGGCGGCTGATAGGCAATGCGCGAGTGATAGGCGCAATAGGGCAGGCCATTAACGGAGGGGCCGCCGCAGAAGTAGAATTCCGACGTCGCCGGGTCGCCGATCGGCCATTTGCAGGTCTGCTCGTTCAGTTCCAGTAGCGTGCGGCGCTGCCCGATCGGCACGACATTCTCGACCTGAGCCGGTTCGGCGTCCATTTCGTAGTCATAGGCGAAGGCTTGGGCCAGCGCGGTATTGCCGCGTACGGCGGGACGGGACACCCTTAACATATGGGTCGCCCTCGGCTTTCTCTGCCGCGGCGCGCTGGATGACGGCGCCTTGGTGCGCCCCGAGAGCCCCAGACGATGCACCTTTCCGATGACCGCGTTGCGGGTGATCCCGCCCAGTTCGGCCGCGATCTGGGAGGCCGAGAGGCCGTCGGACCAGAGCTTCTTGAGCTGCTCGACCCGTTCGTCGGTCCACGTCATGGGGTTCTCCTTGTTGCCCTGCGGAGGTGGGTACCGTCCGCAGAATCCTCTCCCGTCGCCGGACAGCCTGAGGCTGCCAGCGGGACGCCACACACGCAGATGTACCTACTTGCCTGTCCGCCGCACGAGATGTCGTATCCGACAGGGGCGACACTACACAATCGCTGGACTCGGCCGCAAGAGTCCCGCCCCCCTGCGCACCCATCGTCGCTGTGGAGAGCGCGAGGTTTTCCCCGCCTTATTGGAAGCGCTGCGGCATCCCGCGACCGGGCGGCTCGGTTGACAGCCTATGGCCCGCCCCTAGAATGCAGATTGAAGTGCCGCCCGTGGGGGCGGCACATTTCGTTTCTGCTCCGGCATTGTCTGCTTATGCTCTGACATTGTCGGTTCAGGTTCTGCC
>JAEZBA010000130.1 GCA_023430245.1 Pseudomonadota bacterium | reverse complement strand
TGGTCCTTGTGGTTTGGCTGAAGGCACGTCACCTGCCACGCCTGCGGGGGGCGAAGCCGCGCTCGATCGCGGCGCTGTTCGGCTATCTCGTCTTCTTCTCGTTCGCCTATGTGCGGCTCGATGCCGGAACCGGCGCACTGATCCTGTTCGGTGCAGTGCAACTGACGATGTTCGCCATCGCACTCCGCGAGCGCGAGCCGTTCCCGCCGCTGGCCTGGCTTGGGCTTGCGATTGCGGTCGGCGGATTGATCTGGCTGCTGCTGCCTGGCGCCAGCGCACCCGATCCGCTGGGCGCGTTGCTGATGGCCCTGTCCGGCCTGTGCTGGGGCCTGTTCTCGCTGCTGGCGCGCGGCGCCGGCGATCCGGTGGAGAACAACGCGACCAATTTTCTCGGCTGCCTGCCGCCGGTCCTGCTGCTCAACCTCGCCTTTGGCGGCGAGTTGCATGTATCGCCGCACGGGCTCGCGCTGGCGATCGCCTCCGGCGCCATCGCATCGGGGCTGGGCTATGTGATCTGGTACTTTGCGCTGGCCGGTTTGCCGGCAACCCGCGCTGCGACCGTGCAACTCTCCGTGCCCGCCATCGCCGCGATCGGCGGCGTGATCCTGCTGTCGGAACCGGTGACGTTGCGGCTAGTCATCGCCTCTGTTGCGATGCTGGGCGGGATTGCCATCGTGCTGGCACAACGAAGCCGTGCACCCGCTGCAGAGCCAATCGTGCGGCGGTGACTGGCCAACGCCGCACGCCTCGGCAATAATGTGCGCGTCATGCCGAAACCAAACAGCTATCGCCCATTCCAGCCCGATCCCTCACAACTCGCGCTGAAGCCCGACATCTCGGGCAATACCATCAACGGCCTTGGCGAGGACACGCCGCGCCGTCCGCGCATGGTGTATTGGGCGCCCGATCCCGACACCATCCCGCACGGCCAGATGCAGCGCTGGTTCTACAAGGCCAATCCCGACCACCCGGCCATGACGCGCGCGCGCGAAAACCGCGCTAAGATGGCGTCGGAAGAAATGCCGGACGTGACCGGCGAGGCGTTGCAGCGCGCGCCGCAGGACTGGAACGCGGCGCTCGAAGCCTATGGCAAGGACGGGCTTTTCGACATGTGGGGCGTGGCCGAACTCGACCCGCTCTGGGTCTATGAGGGACAGACCGTCACGCAGAAGCGTATCATCATGCTCGGCTTCGCGCATGACTATAGCGAGATCGCAACCGCGCCGGAGCCGCAAGCCGGCGCCGAAGTCGTGTACCAGTATGGCCGCGCCATGCAGGCGGCCAAGCGCGTCGCCGGCTGGCTGCATCTGCAGGGCTGGGATGCCGAGCCTCTGACCGGGCCGATGACATCGAAGGTGATGATGATCCCGCCCGCAATCGCGTGCGGCTTCGGCGAACTCGGCAAGCATGGTTCGATCATCAATCAGGAATTCGGCTCGTCGTTTCGTTTGTCCGCGGTGCTGACCGACGCACCCTTCGCGCCGACGCCGAAGCGCAGCTTCTCTGTGGATTCGTTCTGCGAGTCCTGTCGCATCTGCGAGAATGCCTGTCCGCCCGAGGCGATCGCGCCGGCCAAGCAAATGGTGCGCGGCGTCGAGAAATGGTACGTCGATTTCGACCGCTGCCTGCCATTCTTTAACCAGACCTTCGGCTGCGCGATCTGCATCTCGGCGTGCCCCTGGAGCCGACCGGGTGTCGGCTTCAATCTCGCGGCCAAGCTCGCACGCCGCTCCGAACGCGCGGCCTGACCGACTAGCATGACCGATCCAAAAAGCATTCCGATCGCCATTGTCGGCGGCGACCCTGTCGGGCTTGCGCTGGCGCTGATGCTCGACCGCCACGGCGTGCGCTCCGTGATCTTCAACAGCGACATCGACACGCGCTGGCATCCGAAGGGCTCGACGCAGAATGCGCGGACCATGGAGCATTACCGGCGGCTCGGCTTTGCGCATGACCTGCGCAAGCTCGGCCTGCCGGCGGACCATTCCGGCGACGTCGCCTATTTCACGCGCTTCAATGCCTATGAGCTGGCTCGGCTGAAAATGCCGTCGGCCGCGGAAAAGGCGCGTGCCGTCGCTGAAGCGGACACGCTCGATCAGTTCCCCGAGCCGGTGCTGCGCGCCAACCAGATGTATGTCGAAGCGTTCCTGCTCGAGGAGGCTCGCCGGCGCGAGCGAATCGCACTGCGTTTCGGATGGGAGGTGACGGATTTCGCGCAGGATGACGGCGGCGTCGCGCTTGCGGCGCAGGCCGTCGACGGCGGCGGCAACGAACACTGGCGGGCCGACTACATGATCGGTTGCGATGGCGGCCGCTCGTTCGTGCGCCGTACGCTTGGCATCCGCTATGCCGGCGAGGACACGTTGCAGCAGGCCTATTTCGGCGGCCGCATGTTCGCGAGCTATCTGCGCGCGCCGACGCTTTATCGCGATGTCCTCAAGGATCGCGCCTGTTTCCAGCACTGGGCGATCAATCCGGATATCCGCACCACCATCATCGCACTCAACGGCAAGGACGAGTTCCTGTTCTGGATGAAGCCGAAGGATCCGCAGGCCGAGCCCGAGGACGACGTGGTGCGGCGCGCGGTGGCGGCCTGTTGCGGGATGGATGTCCCGGTCGAACCGATCGCGCATGCGCCATGGACGGCCGGCGTGGCGCTGGTCGCGGAACGCTTCGCCGATCGCCGCGTCCTGCTCGCGGGCGATGCGGTGCATCTGTTCACCCC
>JAEZBA010000121.1 GCA_023430245.1 Pseudomonadota bacterium | reverse complement strand
GATCTGGATGGCGACCGGCAAGAAGGTCTATTACTGGATCACGCGCGGCCTGCTCAATTTCACCGATCGCGAAGGCTCCGGTCCGCGCTTCGTCAACGACGCGCCGCGCCTGACGGCCAGACTCAAGCAATATGACGGCGTGCGTGACGTCGTGATCGTTGCATTTCCGGACCGGCGCACCGGCACGGGTCTCTATGCCTTTGTCGAGGGCGAGCGAATTGCCGAAAGCGATCTCATTCGCTTCATTACCGATGACGATCAGCAGCGCATCGCCGCACCCGAACGGTTGCAGGTGGTGGAGGGCCTCCCGCGCGATAGCTCCGGCGAGATTCGCCTCGATATTCTGCAACTCGTGGCGATGAACCAGATCGACCTGATCGACCCGTTGCTGGCGAGCGAGACCGAGAAGGAAGTGGTCGCCCGCATCGTCGCCGGCCGGCAGAATCTGCGGGACCGGTTCGCGTTCTGACGGCGCGTGCGCAAGCGGCTGGAATCAAACCCAGCGCGCCAGACGTTTAGACGCTCGCCACAAGATCCACTGCTTGCGCCATTGCGGCAGCGACATGCGGTCGTCCACCGCGAGCGTGAGCGGCAGCAGGGCTGGCAACACCGCGCCGGGCAATGTCGGAATCAGCGCCCTGACCGCATCGCGATGCCGTTCCGACATTGCCTCTGCATCGAAACCGGCCGCATCCGGCGCAAGCTGAGCCGCCGTCGCAGCGACCCCGGCATGATGCGCGGCAAGCCTCGTCCGGTCGTCGGGCGGGCCGGCCAGCACCTGGGCCGCGAGCCGAACGACCGCACCGGCATTTTCCGAGGCAGCAAGCTCGAACTCGGCCTCGCCGATCTGCTCATCGGCATACAGCGCGCGTCGCCGAGCATCGATCAGATCGAGCACAATGCCGCGGTCGATGTCATGGCGATGCAAAAGCGCCGACAAGGCATCGACGACCGGATGCCCCGCTGCGCTACCCTCCCGGGACAGCATGTCGTGCCACCATTGCAACCTGATTTCGCCCGCAATCGGATCGCGCACGCGATGCGCCACTGCGCCAGTCTCCAGGTCGAATGCATAGAGCGTCAGCAGGTCGGACCGACGGGAGGCCGGCGCGAACAGGGTTGCCAGGAACCGACCCTTGTCGGACTCGCGCACCAGGCTTTCGCAATAATCGCTCTCGTCGGTCATGCGTGTTGGACCGTAGGATCGCTTCAATCGACCGCGATCAAGGCCGCAGCGACGCGGCGTCCCTCATCGAGAAGCAGATTATAGGTGTTCGCGGCCTGACCGGTCCGGCTGGTCTCCGCTGAAATACCGTGCGCGGCACATAGGTGCATCAATTCAACCGGCAGCGGCCAGCGTGCGGGACCGGTGCCGATCAAAAGCAGGCCGATCCGGTCGGATTCGGCCATCACCGGAGCAAGCGCGTCTGCCGTAATCCCCGCGGGTTCGGTCACTGGCCAGGCCCAGATCCCGCTCGGCAGCAGCAGCAGCGATCCGCGATGCGACATCCCAGCAAAGCGGAAACCGCCGCGTCCATAGGTTTCGATCGGCGCCGGCCGCGGGTAATGAGGCGTTCCGGCCGGCCGGTCCAAGCTCAGCGCTTGGCGGCGGCAGGCTTCGCCGCAGAGGTCTTCGCGGACGACTTGCCGGTCACAGCCTTGGCAGCGGTTTCCGGCTCGAACTTTGCCGGGGTCGGCTCGTCAGCTTCCTGCCGCCCGAGACCGACACCGAGATAGATCAGGATCGGCGCCGCGATGAAGATCGAGGTGTAGGTGCCAACCAGCACGACGCCGAACAGCATGGTCGCGGTGAAGGCGTGGATCGCATGCCCGCCGAAGAAGAACAGCGCGAGCAGCGCGAGGGTTACGGTAACGTGGGTGATGACCGAGCGCGACAAGGTCGAATTGACTGAAATATTCAGCAGGTCGTCCATCGGCATTTTCTTGTAGCGCCGCAGCATCTCGCGAATGCGATCGTAGATGACGACGGTGTCGTTCAAGGAATAGCCGAGGATGGTCATCAGCGCGGCGATGCCGTTGAGATCGAAATCGATCTGCATCAGCGACAAAAAGCCGATCGTCAGCACGAGGTCGTGGACGTTCGCGATCATCGCGCCGAGCGCGAACTGCCACTCGAACCTGAACCAGAGATAGATGAAGATGCCGCAGATCGCGAGCAGCAGCCCCAGCATGCCGTAGGCCAGAAGCTCGGTCGAGACGCGAGGCCCAACCACCTCGATACGACGAACTTCGACCTCGCTGCCCAGCGCCGCGCGCACCTTTTGCGCCGCTTCCTGCTGCGCAAGCTCGCCGCCGGGTTGCTGCGGAATGCGGATCAGCACGTCGGTCGCGGCGCCGAATTGCTGAAGCTGCGCCTCGCCGAGATTGAGCGATCCGACCGTCGCGCGCATCTTCGAGATATCGGCTGGCCCGGACTTCGACTGCACCTCGATCAGCGTGCCACCGACAAAGTCGACACCGAGATTGAGGCCGTTGAAGAAGAACAGCAGAATCGCCGCGATCGACAGCACCGCCGATATCGGAAAGCTGATGCGCGGGAAGCGCATGAAGTCGAACTTGGTATCGTCGGGAACGATACGGAGAAGAGGAATGCGCACGGGGTTTCTCTAAAGCTCAGATCGGGACGGTGCGGGGGCGGAACCAGCGCACCCACAGAGCCACCATCAATCGGGTCAGGGTGAAGGCAGTGAAAACGGTCGTCATGATGCCGATGCCGAGCGTCACCGCGAAACCGCGCACCGGTCCGGTTCCGATATAGAACAGCACGGCGGCGGCAATGAAGGTCGTGATGTTGGAATCGAGGATGGTCGCGAGCGCACGGGTGAAGCCAGCATCGAGCGCGTTGAGCGCGGAGCGTCCCGCCCTCACCTCCTCGCGGATACGTTCATAGATCAGCACGTTCGAATCCACCGCGATGCCGACGGTCAGCACGATGCCGCAAATGCCGGGCAGCGTGAGAGTGGCATTGAGCAGCGAGAGGATACCGAAGATCATCGCGACGTTGATCGCCACCGCGATATTGGCGAACAGCCCGAACAGCCCGTAAGTCGCGAACATGAAGATCACGACGGCGAGCGAGCCGATCCAGGCCGCGCGCACCCCGTTCTCGATCGAATCCTGACCCAGGCCGGGACCGACGGTGCGTTCCTCGATGATGGTGAGCGGCGCCGGCAGCGCACCGGCCCGCAGCAGGATCGCGAGATCGTTCGCCGCCTGGACCGTGAAGCTGCCGGAAATCTGGCCCGACCCGCCGATGATCGGTTCGCGGATCACCGGCGCCGAGATCACCTCGTTGTCGAGCACGATGGCGAAGGGCCGCCCGACATTGGCCTGGGTCGCTTCCGCGAAGCGCCGCGCGCCGTTATTATTGAAGCGGAAATTGACGACCGGCTCGCTGGTCCGCTGATCGAAACCGGGCTGCGCATCGACCAGGTCTTCGCCCGAGACGACGACCCGCTTCTCGATCACATAGGGCTGGCTGTTTTCGGACGCACTGCCACGCAACAATTCTGATTCGGGCGGCAGCTTGCCGGTCTCGGCCTGATCCGGCGTGGTAGTCATGTCGACCATCCGGAACGACAGCTTGGCGGTCTTGCCGAGCAGATCCTTCAGGCGCTGCGGGTCCTGCAGTCCCGGCACCTGGACCAGCACCCGGTCGACGCCCTGGCGCGCAATCGAAGGCTCGACGGTGCCGAGTTCGTTGACGCGCCGCTCGATGATCTGGATCGACTGATCGACCGACTGGCGGATGCGCTCGAGCATCGCAGGCTCGGTCACGGTCAGGCGGAACAATCCGCCCCCGGCATCGACGACATCGATGCTGCGCTGGCCGGTCGCCTGAAGCAGACCGCCAAGCGGCTGCGACAATTCCTGGAACTTCTGAAGGGCGACTTTCTGGTCAGCGCCCTCGCGCACCCGGAACTCTACGGTGTTTCCGCGCACCGTCACCGAGGCCGGGCTGCCCAGGCGGTTTTCGCGCACCACGCGCCGGACATCGTCACGCAGCGCCTCGACCTTTTCCTTGCGGACAGCGCCGGCATCGACCTCGAGCAAGATGTGGGAGCCGCCCTGCAGATCGAGCCCGAGCACGATATGGCGCTGCGCCCATTTCGGCCAGGACTCGACGACATCCTTCGGGAAGAAATTGGGAATCGCGAAGCTGCATACGATCAGCGTAATCACGATGATCGCCAGCATCTTCCAGCGCGATATGTAAAGCATCAACCTGGTCCGTTATGGCGTCGTTGTGGCGGGAATAGTCAGGCGCGCCCCTGTACGCCGGAAACTGTTCAGCTCTCGTCCTTCACCGGCTCGCCCTTGGCGCGCACGTCGCTGATCATCTGGCGCACCTGGCGGATACGGACGCCGTCGGCAAGCTCGACCTCGAGCTGGTCGTCATCGATGACCTTGGTCACCTTCCCGATCAGCCCGCCCGAAGTCACGACGGTATCGCCGCGGCGGACGTTCTTGACCATCTCCTGATGCATCTTCACCCGCTTCTGCTGCGGGCGCAGGATCAGAAAATACATGATCACAAAAATCAAAACGAAAGGCAGCAGCGACACCAGCATCGAGTTGGTATCACCACCGGCGGCCTGCGCATAAGCGGGCGAAATCAGCATCGAACGGCCTCTTTGAGCGTGTCGTCCGGCGCGAACACCGCGCCCAAAACGGCGCGGACTATAGCTGCCGCCCGCCCAATTGCAATGTTACGGCCGGTTTAAGCCAAGATGCCGCAAGCGGGCGGCAAATCACTGGCCTTGCAGGCCTTTTTAGGCCCAGCTAAGGGGTGCGGCAAGTCAATGCAAGAGGACGCGCGACCGCATGCGCAACGTCAGAAAGCCCGCCAAGCCCGTGAAGGGGCGCGCCGCCGCGCCGGCACGTCGGAAGGCCGTCGCCTCACCCGATACGCTCGACCGAATCGCCGCGGCGCTCGAACGGCTTTCGCCGGCCGCTGGCACAAAGCCCGATTTCGGCGCCGCCGACGCTTTCGTCTGGCATGCGGATCGTGGCGGCGTTCTGGCGCCGGTGAAGCGGGTAAATAGCGTCGACCTCGGCCTGCTCAAGGGGATCGACCGGATGCGCGATACCCTGATCGAGAACACCGAGCGGTTTGCGAAGGGCCTGCCGGCCAACAATGCCCTGCTCTGGGGCGCGCGCGGCAT
>JAEZBA010000012.1 GCA_023430245.1 Pseudomonadota bacterium | reverse complement strand
CGGCCCGCCCGCGGCCCGAATGCGAGATTTAGCGATGTCAAGACTGCAAGATGCGCGGCGAGTTAAGCAATCCTTAGCAATTCATGCTCGGGAAACGATGAGACCCGAATGGGGCACGCGCGCCGCGCACTTTCGCGGATAGGGCCGAGTTTGCCCGATGACATTCTCAAACTGTCAACAAATGCGAACGAGTTTCCGCGCTGCAGCAAAACACAGCGGCGAGGCGTTGAATCCAATTTCGCCAAGGCACCACCAATAGGATCGGAAATGTCAGATACAGAAATCGAAGAAGTGGCGTACGCCCAGCAAGCGGCCGCCGCGTTGCACGACGGCGCCCAAAGAACCGAGTTGATATCGTTTGCGATCGGCGACGAGCAATACGGCGTCGACATCATGGCGGTGCGCGAGATCAAGGGCTGGTCGGATATCACTCACCTGCCGCGGCAGCCCGACTACGTGCGCGGCGTGCTCAATCTGCGCGGAGTGATGGTGCCGATCATCGATTTGCGCAGCCGGCTGGGCGGCGGGCTCACCGATGCCACCGCGTTGCATGTCGTGATCATCGTACAGGTTCAGCAGCGCCAGGTCGGATTGTTGGCGGACCGGGTGCTCGACATCGTCGCGTTCGAAGCCTGCAAGGTTCAGCCGGTGCCGCGTGTCGCAAGCGGCTGCGGCAGCGACTGCCTGTCGGGCCTGGTCAACGCTGAGGCCGGCATGATCGCGCTGATGGATCTGGAAAAACTGCTCGCAACCGACAGCGACGACACACCGGTTCAGGCCGCGGCCTGATCCGCCAACAAACATCCTCAACATTCTGAATTAGCCGGAGAACTACAATGTCCTTTTTTGGTTCGTCAAAGTCTGACGCAGCCGGACGCAATCTCAGCTCGTCCGAGATGGCGTCGCAGATTGCAGCCATCAATCGCTCGCAAGCCGTGATCGAGTTTACGCCGGATGGAAAGATCCTGCACGCAAACCCGAATTTCCTGCAGGCGCTCGGCTACACACTGGACGAGGTCAAGGGCAAGCATCACAGCCTGTTCGTCGACCCGGCCTATCGCAACAGCCCGGATTACACGGCATTTTGGCAGAAACTCGGACGCGGCGAATTCGACGCCGCCCAGTACAAGAGGATCCGCAAGGACGGCAAGGAAATCTGGATTCAGGCCAGCTACAACCCGCTCCTCGACCGTTCCGGCAAAGTCGTCGGCGTCATCAAATTCGCGACCGACATTACCGCTGAGAAGCTGCGGAACGCCGATTTTGAAGGCCAGATGGCAGCGGTTCACAAGGCCCAGGCCGTTATCGAGTTCAATCTCGACGGTACCATCGTCACGGCCAACGAGAATTTCCTGAATGCGGTGGGCTACAGCCTGCAGGAAATCAAGGGCCAGCACCACAGCATGTTCTGCGAGCCGGCTTACCGGCAAAGCCCGGAATACAAGGCGTTCTGGGAGAAGCTTGGTCGCGGCGAGTTCGATGCCGCGCAATACAAGCGGATCGGCAAGGGCGGCAAGGAAATCTGGATTCAGGCCAGCTACAACCCGATCTTTGATGCCAGCGGACGGCCGTTCAAGGTCGTCAAATTCGCCTCCGACATCACCGCGATGCGCATGGCGGTCGAACAGACCCGAGATGCCGTTACGGCGGCGAAGGAGAAGGATCTGACCCACCGCATCCCGATGGCCGGCAAGACCGGCGAACTCGAGTTGCTGTGCGGCGGCGTCAACGAATTGCTCGACAGCATGGCTGAGGTCATGGCCGAGATCAAAACCACCTCTCGCGAAGTGTCCAGCGCGGCCGCCGAAATCTCCACCGCTACGACCGACCTGTCGCAGCGCACCGAGGAACAGGCCGCCAGCCTGGAAGAGACCTCGGCTTCGATGGAGCAGATCGCAGCGACGGTGAAAAAGAACGCCGAGAATGCGAAACACGCCAACGACCTGACCCGCGGCACCCATGAGGTCGCCGACCGCGGCGGCGAGGTGGTGGCTGAGGCCGTGTCGGCCATGGCCCGGATCGAGGAATCGTCCCGCAAGATCGCGGACATAATTTTAGTGATCGACGAGATTGCTCGCCAGACCAACCTGCTGGCGCTCAATGCAGCGGTCGAAGCGGCGCGCGCGGGGGAAGCGGGACGGGGATTCGCGGTGGTGGCGTCCGAGGTGCGCAGCCTCGCGCAGCGCTCCTCGCAGGCCGCCAAGGACATCAAGGATCTGATCACCAACTCCTCGACCCTGGTTCAGGACGGCGTGCAACTCGTCAATCGTGCAGGCACCTCCCTCAAGGAGATTCTGGACTCGATCAAGCAGGTTGCCGATATCGTCGCCGACATCTCGACCGCCTCCAACGAACAGGCCGGCGGGATCGAGCAGATCAACAAGGCCCTGACCCAGATGGACGAGGTGACGCAGCAGAACTCGGCGATGGTCGAGGAGAATGCGGCGACAGCGCGTACGCTGGAGCAGCAGGCTGGTGCAATGGACGAACGGATCGGCGCCTACAAGCTCGACGGCGCCGGCGCGAGTGCCAGGACCGTTACGCCGATGGTGAAGCGGGCCGCTCCGCGGGCGTCTGCGCCGGTTCGCAAGCCGGCGGCACGCATGGTTGCACGCTCGGGAGCTGCTGCCGCCGTCAAGGAAGAGTGGGAAGAGTTCTGAGTGATTGCGGGGCGCGGTACCGCACCGCGCCTCGACTCGCTTTCTCGAATTCAGTTCAAAGGGAATACTCATGTTTAAGAAGCTAGCACTGGACGTTGCGATCGGTACCAAGATCGCCGTCTCCTCCACACTTGCGGTTCTGCTGGTCGGTTGCATCGTGGCGTCGCAGATCATGGGCGACCGCTCCGTGCAGGCGGCCAAGGCCGCCGCGGACCGCGAACAATCCATCGTTGCGGACGCGATTTATGCGGTCTCCAATACGCGCGGGATGCAGACGGCAACGCGTGATGTCCGCCTCGCGGCTGATGCGAATGCCGTCAAAAGTGCCGTTGATAATCTCGAGGCCCGCCGCAAGAGCGCCGACAGCTATGCCGAACAGGCATTCAATCTGATCCGGCAATCGGGCCGTGGTGGCGAGGATGCGGCGGAGCTCCGCAAGGCGATCGAGCAATATGCCGCAGGTGCCAACGAGGTGGCGCAGCTTCGCATCCAGTATCTCGATCTGATGGCCAGGAATCAGGCCGATCAGGCGGCGCCACTGCAGGCGCGTGCGGGCCAGATCGTGCGCGAGCGAACCTTGCCGCTGGCCCAACAGATGGAAGACATCTCGGCCAAGATGATCGAATTGGCGCGCGAGCAGGTTCGCGTGCAAAATGCCACCTTCACCAGCACGATCGAGCGGGTCGAGCTGATCAACGAGATGCTGGCCGGATTGGTGGCGCTGGTGCTGATCGTCACCGCGATGGCCGGGATCGAAGAATCGTCGCGCCGGATCTCCGACATCATCTCGGTGATCGACGAGATCGCGCGCCAGACCAATCTGCTCGCGCTCAATGCGGCGGTGGAAGCTGCGCGCGCGG
>JAEZBA010000580.1 GCA_023430245.1 Pseudomonadota bacterium | reverse complement strand
CTGCCTGAATGGCAGCGTCTTCGGAAAATTTGCGGTCGCCTGCAAGCGGCGTGAAATCCGTGAACAGCGCCTTGGCGTAATCGACGAAATGCGGGCGCTGCGGATGGCGCGCGACCTGCGTCTTCTGCCAGGCGTTGAGCTTCGAATAGATGTCGCCGGTCGCTTCACGAACCCTGATTTCCAGGCGGCCGATCTCGTCCGATGTATCGATGCTCTCGTCTTCGGCGGCGAGCCTTTTCAGCTCGTGGATCTTGCCTTCGAGATCCGAGATTGGTTTTTCGAAATCGAGATAGTTGTGCATGAGATGCGTTTCCGATCCTTTTGCCCATGAAGCCAGGGATGAATTACCCCCATTCTGTCGGGGCTTAATCCTGCTTTTTAGCCCGTTTGGCAAGGGGGTGATGTGTTTGTACCAGCTGGTGCAGCCGCTCTTCCAACACATGCGTATAGATTTGTGTCGTTGAAATGTCCGAATGACCCAGCAGTTCCTGGACGACGCGCAGGTCGGCGCCATTCTGCAGGAGGTGGCTGGCAAAGGCATGCCGCATCACATGCGGCGAGATGGCGGAGGGCGACAGCCCGGCGCGGATCGCCAGATCCTTGAGGTCGCGAGCAAAGACCTGACGGGGCAGAAAACCCTGCTTTCCCGACGAGGGAAACAGCCACGGGCTCTCCTCCGGCTGCTTCGCCGCCCGCGCCTCGGCGGCGCGTAGCGCGCCATAGGCTTTCAGCGCGGCGATGGCCGACAGCGACAGCGGGACCAGCCGGTCCTTGTTGCCCTTGCCGCGGATCATCAGGAAGCGGCCGTCCTGGTCGAGGACCTTGGCGGGCAGCGATACCAGTTCGCTGACGCGCATGCCGGTGGCATAGAGAAGCTCGATCAGCGCGAACATCCGCGCCCGCGAGATCTGCCCGGGGCCGGGCGTCGTGGCTTCCGTCTCGGCCTGCGCCAGAAGACGGGATACGTCGTCGACGGTCATGGTCTTCGGCAGCGCCCGTCCCTTCTTGGGGGCGTCGATGATGCCGGTCGGGTCGTCGCCGCGGATCCCCTCGGCGTAGAGAAACTTGTAGAACTGCCGCATCGCCGACAGCCGGCGGGCCTGGGAGGAGGCCTTGAAGCCCTGCGCGGCAAGATGGGCGAGATAGGCTGAGAGATCGGCCGGCGCGGCCTCTGTCAGGCGGATCTTCCGGTGGACGAGGAAGCCGTGCAGGTCGTCGAGGTCGCGCTCGTAGGAGACAAGCGTATTGCCGGCGGCGGCGCGCTCGGCGCTCATCATTTCCAGGAATGACTCCACATGGGCAATGCTCAGGTCTTTCATGCGCGAGGCGGGTTCCTTCTTCGTGGATCAGGGCTTCGGCGGATTGAGCCGCTCGGAAGGAATGCGGACGGTGACGTCGCGTTCGCGCGGTTCGACGAGAAAGACGAGCGCAATCATGCCGGCATAGATCGTTCCGGCGATCAGGGTGCAGATGAACAGAAAACGGAACAGGGTCGGCATCAGCGCTCCTTCGGCCTTCGATGGCAGCCTTTTATGGACAAGCTTGTTTTCCAGCGCAAGAAGGGGAAATTGCGGCCGCCTTTCTTGCGCTATGGCTTGACGCTTTCCCCTCATTTGTCGATACCGTTTACAAACCATTATAGTTGAGGCCGATGACCGAGATTACCGCACCTGCTGGCGATACCTTGAAGGACAGGGCGCGAGATGCGCTCGGAAACCGCAATCTGATCCTGGTGGGCCTGATGGGGGCCGGCAAATCGGCGATCGGCCGGATGACGGCAAACCGGCTGGGAATTCCCTTCATCGATACCGACGCTGAGATCGAGCGCGTATCGCGCATGACGATTTCCGAGCTGTTCGCCGCCTATGGCGAAGAGGAATTCCGGGCCTTGGAAACGCGGGTCATCAAGCGGCTGCTGAGGACCGGGCCCCGCGTCGTGTCGACCGGCGGCGGCGCCTTCATCAACGAGCGCACGCGCCGGCAGATCAAGCGCGGCGGCGTGTCTTTGTGGCTGCGGGCGGACCTCGACGTGCTGTGGGAGCGGGTCAACAAGCGTGATACCCGCCCGCTGCTGAAGACCGAGAACCCGCGGCAGACACTGGAAAAGCTGATGACTGCCCGCTACCCGATCTACGGGGAAGCCGATCTCACGGTCCAGTCGCGCGACGTGCGCAAGGAAACCATAGTCAATGAAGTGCTGGCCGCGATTGCCGGCGTTGCAAGCGAGAGTGCGAACGCATGAATACCATCGAGCCCCAATCCGCCGAGCGCCTGGTGCGCGTGCCGCTTGGCGATCGGTCCTATGACATCCTCATCGGCCCGGGGCTCATTGCGCGTGCCGGTCGCGAGATTGCCGCCCGGGTGAAGGGACGCCGTGCCGCGATCATCACCGACGCGAACGTGGCTCCGCGCTATCTCGAGGCCCTGACCGCCAGCCTTGCGGCAGAAGGCATTGCAGTCACGTCGCTTGTCTTGCCCGCCGGCGAGAAGACCAAGAGCTTCGAGCATCTGATGGCCGTCTGCGACAAGGTTCTGGAAGCCCGTATCGAGCGCAACGATGCGGTGATCGCGCTTGGCGGCGGGGTCATCGGCGACCTCACCGGCTTTGCCACCGGCATTGTTCGTCGCGGCGTGCGTTTCGTCCAGGTTCCGACGTCGCTGCTTTCCCAGGTCGACTCCTCCGTGGGCGGCAAGACCGGCATCAACAGCCGCCACGGCAAGAACCTCATCGGCGTCTTCTATCAACCCGATCTGGTGCTGGCCGATGCCGACGTGCTGAATACGCTGAGCGCGCGCGAGTTCCGCGCCGGTTATGCCGAGGTGGCCAAATACGGGCTGATCGACAAGCCGGACTTCTTCTCGTGGCTCGAAACGAACTGGCAGGACGTGTTCGCCGGCGGCACTGCCCGCATCGAGGCGATTGCCGCGAGCTGCCAGGCGAAGGCCGATGTCGTGGCCGCCGACGAGCGCGAGAACGGCCAGCGGGCGCTGCTCAATCTCGGCCACACCTTCGGCCATGCGCTCGAATCCGCCACCCAGTACGACAGCAGTCGCCTCGTGCATGGCGAGGGCGTGGCC
>JAEZBA010000054.1 GCA_023430245.1 Pseudomonadota bacterium | reverse complement strand
GGCGCGGCGGATCGCTTCCAGGATCGCACAGCCCGCCAGCACAAGGTCGGCGCGTTCGGCGCCGATGCACGCATTGCAGACGCGCTCGTCATAGGACATCGCCAGCAACCGCTGCATCACATCCGTCACCTCATCATCCATCATCCAGCAGCCGTCGACTAGCCTGCGGTCGTAGCGCCGCAGCCCGAGATGGACGCCGGCAATGGTGGTCACGGTTCCCGAGGTGCCGAGCAGATGCATGCTCGGGGCATGCGGCGCATGCGCGCGCGCGAATGGGGCGATATGCCCTGCCGCCTCCGCGACCATGGCCTCGAAAATCTCGCGGGTCACGGTGATGCCGCCATGGCGTTCCGCGAGCGTCACCACTCCGAGGGGCAGAGAGGTCCAGCCCTGGATCGCGGGTTCCGGCGGCCCGCGCCGGCTCGGCTTCGAACGGCCAAGGCTTGCAATTTCCGAGGAGCCGCCGCCGATATCGAACAGGATCGCACCCTCGGCGTCGGGATCGACCAGCGGCGTGCAACCGGTCGCCGCCAGCATTGCCTCGGTCTCGCGATCGACGACTTCGAGAGAGATACCGACCTCGGCATGGACCCGGTCGAGGAACTCGCCGCCGTTTTCCGCCAGCCGGCAGGCTTCGGTGGCGATCAGGCGCGAGCGGGTGACGCCGCGATTGCGCATCTTGTCGCGGCAGATGCCAAGCACCTCGATCGCGCGCCCGATCGCCGGTTCCCCGAGACGGCCCGAGGCGGTGATGCCCTCCCCCAGCCGGATGATTCGGGAGAATGCATCGATGACGCGGAACCCGTCATGGGTGGCGCGCGCCACCAGCAGACGGCAATTATTGGTGCCGAGATCGAGCGCGGCATAGGTCGGCCCGTAAAGGTCGGTGCCCAATGCCGATGAGTCGACACGCACCTCTCGGCGCGCATGCTCATGAGGCGCCGGTTCATCCCGCGCCTTGCCCTCCTGCGAGGGATATCTGGGCGAGCCTCGACCCCCCTCATATCCGGACCGCAGCCCCCCGGCCGCTCCGTCTCCCGCTGGTTGGGGCGGTTCGGCCTGAACGCGGTCACGCGCGGGATCGAGGCCGGTCGCCCGAACCTCGTCGCTCATCAAACTTGTCCTGCCGCGCCCTTGCGGGTTCCACGGCGCCTGTGTCCAAAGATCAGGCAAAGTCTAGCGTGGTTTTCCGTCCGTGGGAAACCGGGTCTGCCCACAGGCCTCGCTGCGTCACGAATGCTAACCTCGCCCTGCTTCCGCAGGGAAACTGGCATGCCGCTGCCCAACCTTGCCGCGCCCGGTTGCCGCCGCTATGTCGGATCGGACGCAGCGCTAACCTCGGCAAAGGCCCGCATGAATATCCGCGAAGACGTCTCCAACACCGACGACTGGGCCGTTGCGAAATTCGGTGTCGGGCAACCGGTCCCGCGGACCGAGGATCCGACACTGGTCCAGGGCAAGGGCCATTATACCGACGACATCGCCCTGCCCGGCCAGGCCTATGCCGTGATGGTGCGCTCGCCCTATGCGCATGGCGTGATCAACGGCATCGACACCGCCGAAGCGGCGACGATGCCGGGCGTGCTCGGCGTCTATACCGCGAAGGATCTGGCGGGCTACGGCACCTTCAAATGCATCGTGCCGTTCAAGAACACTGATGGCACCGAGATGCGAAAGCCGCAGCGCTTTGCGCTGGCCGAGCGCAAAGTGCGCTTCGCCGGCGATCCGGTGGCATTTGTGGTGGCGGAGACTGCGCTGCAGGCCCGCGACGCGGCTGAGGCTGTCGTGCTCGACATCGAGGCATTGCCGGCGGTGACGCTGGCGAGCGAGGCTGCAGCGCCGGACGCGCCGCAGATCTATGACGAAGCGCCGGGCAATCTCGCGCTCGATTATCATTACGGCGATGCCGACAAGGTCGCGGCGGCATTCGCAAACGCCGCGCATGTGACCAAACTGTCGCTGCGCAATACGCGCCTGGTGGTGGCGGCGATGGAGCCGCGCGCGGCGGTCGCCGAGTATGATCCTGCGGCCGAACATTTCACCCTGCATGCGCAGAGCCAGGGCGCGTTCGGCATGAAGGGCCAGATCGTCGACCTGATGGGCGTCAAGCCCGACAAGGTGCGCGTCGTGACGCCCAATGTCGGCGGCTCGTTCGGCATGAAGGGGCAGGCCTATTCCGAATATGTCTGCATCCTGCACGCAGCCCGCCTGCTGGGGCGTCCGGTGAAATGGACCGACGACCGCTCCGGCGCCTTCGTCTCCGACTCGCATGGCCGCGACCACGAGATCACCGCCGAGCTTGCGCTCGACAAGGACGGACACTTCCTCGCGGTACGGCTGACCGGCTACGCCAATATGGGCGCATTCCTGGCGATGGTGGCGCCGCTGCCCGGCACGCTCAACGCGGTGAAGAATACGCCCAGCGTCTACCGCACGCCGCTGCTCGAAGTCGCGGTCAAATGCATGTTCACCAACACCACGCAGGTCTCGGCCTATCGCGGCGCCGGCCGCCCCGAGGGCAATTATTACATGGAGCGGCTGATCGACAATGCGGCCGCCGAAATGGGGATCTACCGGCTGGAATTGCGGCGCCGCAATCATATCGCGCCGTCGCAGATCCCGTTCGCGGCCTCGTCGGGCATGAAGTACGATTCCGGCGACTTCACCGCGCTGTTCGACGAAGCGGTGGCGGGCGCCGACCTTGCGGGCTTTGCTGCCCGCAAGCGCGAGAGCGAAGCACGCGGCAAGTTGCGCGGTCTCGGCATCGGCTCGTTCCTCGAGGTCACCGCGCCTCCCGGCAAGGAAATGGGCGGCATCCGTTTCGAGGACAACGGCGACGTCACCATCGTCACCGGCACGCTCGATTACGGCCAGGGCCATGCGGCGCCGTTTGCGCAGGTGCTGTCGCGCGCGCTCGGCATTCCGTTCGAGCGCATCCGCCTTGTGCAAGGCGACAGCGATCAACTGATCGCCGGCGGCGGCACCGGCGGCTCGCGCTCGATCACCGCAAGTGGAGCTGCGATCCTCGAAGCATCGGACAAGGTGATCGAGAACGGCAAGGCAATCGCCTCGCATGTGCTGGAGGCGGCCGTCGCCGATATCGAATTTGCCAATGGGCGCTT
>JAEZBA010000433.1 GCA_023430245.1 Pseudomonadota bacterium | reverse complement strand
CCTGTCTTCGACCTACGCGCCGATGCTGGCGGAGACCCGGCGCGCCGGCGTGCCGGTGCTGTTCATGGGCGCGGTCTGCCCGAAGGAAGTGCTGCCGCCGAATCCGGACCCGCTGCAATTCTGCTCGACAGGCTTCGCGCAGACCTATGACAGCCGCGCCGCGCTCGAATATGTGAAGTCGGTCGCCAAGGGGCCGGTCAATGTCGGCTACGCCGCCATGGCGATCCCGAGCTCGCGCGGCGAAATCGATTTCGCGGCCGCCGAGGCCGAGAAGATGGGCTTCAAGACCGTGGCCAAGGAAGTGATTCCGCCGCCGACGCCCGACTACACGCCGTTCGCCACCAAGATCAAGGATGCCGGCGCCAACTGGGCCTTCTCATGGGCGCCATGGGTGACCGAGATCCGTACCTTCGAGGCGCTGCGCCGGCTCGGCTGGGATGGCGAATATCTCACCATCGCGCATCTCGAGGCCGAGGGTGAACTGCCACGCGTCAAGGATCCGAAATTCTATGTGATGGGCGCGAACTCGTTCTATGCCGACGGTCTGCCGATCCATAAGGAGATCGAAGCGGCAGCGAAGGCCGGCGGCGCGAAATATCCGGCCAACCAGATGACCGAAGGCTGGCTTGGCGGGCTCGCGCTGGAAGCGGCTTTGCGCAAGGCCGGATGGCCCGCAACCAAGGAAAAGATCGCGGCGGCGATGTCGGATCTGAAGGTCGACACCAAGGGCCTGCGCGGCGTGCCGATGGTGTGGACCAAGGACAATCACTTCCGCACCCAGCAGGCCTATCGCGTCTATCGCTGGGACGGCGACAAGATCGCCATCCTGCAGGACTGGAAGGTCTACGACGTCGGCAAGTGAGTTTAACTTGGCGCGACATCACACACTCCGTTCGCCCCCGCGAAAGCGGGGGCCCAGCGCCACAAACACAGACTTCGATATTCGGCACTGGGTCCCCGCTTTCGCGGGGACGAGCGGAGAGAGTATCGCCCGGACGAGAAACACCACCAGTTTGAAAGCCCGCCCTTGCAACTCCTCGTCAATATCCTCGTCCTGTCCTCGATCTACGCGCTGATCGCCTGTGGCTATGTGCTGATCTATCGCGTCAGCCGCGTGCTCAACCTGGCGCATGGCGAACTGATGATGGTCGGGTCGTATCTGCTCCTGCCCACCGCCTGGATGTTCGCGGGATCGCCGGTGACCGCGATCGCGTCGGCGGTCTTGCTCAGCCTCACCGTCGGCGTGCTGGTCTATCTGTTCCTGATGCGCAAGATGACCGGCGAGATGGTGCTCGCCGCCGTCCTCACCACCGTCGCGCTCGGTATCTTCCTGCGCGGCCTGATGGTGCTGATCTGGTCGGCGCAGACGCAGTATCCGGCGCAGGCGCTCGGCTTCGAAAATCCGGCGCTGGTGCTGCCCGGCGGCGCGCGCATCTCGCTGTTCGCCGCGATCCTGATCGGCGTCACGATCGCAACCTACGCGGCTTTGTTCACCTTCCTTCGCTTCGGCGCCTGGGGCGTGCGCATGCGCGC
Organism: Pseudomonadota bacterium; assembly: GCA_023430245.1. Taxonomy (GTDB): domain Bacteria; phylum Pseudomonadota; class Alphaproteobacteria; order Rhizobiales; family Xanthobacteraceae; genus Pseudorhodoplanes. The sequence goes on along the minus strand of JAEZBA010000433.1, from coordinate 2,867 downwards.
GGCGGGACAGAACCCGCTGCTCGCGGCGCAGCGCGGCATCAACCTGCACGCAGTCTATGCGCTGGCCTGGGGGCTCTCGACCTTGACCGGCGCGCTCGCCGGCATGCTGATCTCGCTCGACTCGGGGCTCACCGGCACCATGGTGATCATCGGACTGAAGGCGTTCCCGGCCGCACTGGTCGGCGGGCTTGACTCGCTCGTCGGTGCGCTCGTCGGCGCGCTGATCATCGGCGCCTGCGAGGTGCTGGCGATCCAGTATATCGATCCGCTCCAGTCCGACGTGATCCCGTTCGTGGTACTGATCGCCTTCCTGGTGGTGCGGCCCTGGGGCCTGTTCGGCACCCGCGAGGAGCTCGACCGTGTCTAACCAGCCGCGCGCCTCGGGCTATTTCCGCACCTCCTATGCGCAGGACGTGGCGCTGATCCAGACGCGCATGCAGCGCGTCAGCGCCGTGATCTTTGGAATCGTGCTGCTCGGCTTTCCGCTGATCGCCTCGAATTTCTATCTCGATCTGGCGACCCAGGTGCTGCTTGCCTCGATCTGCTCGCTGTCGTTGATGCTGCTGACCGGCTATGCCGGACTGATCTCGCTCGGGCATGCCGGCCTCCTTTGCGCCGGTGCCTTCACTGCCGGCATCCTCTTCAAGGAATTCAACACGCCGATCTGGCTGACGCTGCCTGCCGCCGCGATCGTCGGCGCGCTGCTGGGCGTTATCTTCGGACTGCCGTCGCTCAGGCTGCGCGGGCTCTATCTCGCGGTCTCGACGCTCGCGTTGCATTTCGTCGTGGTCTATCTCGGCGCCGAATACGAAACCAAGCGTGGCTTCTCCACCGGCATCACCATCGACGCGCCGGTCGTGCTCGGCTTCGAACTCTATGGCGGCCGCGTCTGGTATTACGTGATGCTAGTGTTCGCCGCACTCACGCTCCTGCTCTGCATTAACCTGATGCGCACCCGGATCGGCCGCGCCTGGCGCGCTATCCATGCGCACGAGACCGTGGCCGAAGCGCTCGGCATCAATGTCTCGGCCTACAAGCTGTTAGCCTTCGTGATCTCGTCGGCGATCGCAGCGGTCGCGGGCGCGCTTTTTGCCTATTACCGCAGCTTCGTTTCGGTCGAAGCATTCTCGCTGTTTCTCACCATTCAATATGTGGCGATGGTGATCATCGGCGGCATGGGTTCGCTGCTCGGCGCCATTCTCGGCGCGCTGTTCGTCACGATTTTCCCCTATGCGATCGAGAGCGCGCTTCTGGCGCTGCCGAACGCGCAGGCCTATGCCGGGCAACTCTTCGCGGTGAATTATGCCGGCTTCGGTCTGGTGATGATCCTGTTCCTGGTATTCGAACCGCTCGGCCTGGTCGGCATCTGGCACCGCATCCAGACTTACTTCCTGCTCTGGCCGTTCAAGCATCGCCCGGTCGCTGGAGCACGCAAATGAGCGAAGCGCTCCTCGTGGCCGAAAAGCTCGCCGTGGTCTATCACCACGCCATCACCGCGATTCAGGGCGTGTCGCTGACGGTGCGCGAAGGCCAGATCGTCGCCATCCTCGGCACCAACGGCGCCGGCAAATCCACCACGCTGCGCGCGCTCTCCGGCTTTCTCGGCATCGACAATGCCCGGGTGACCGAAGGCACCATCACCTTCCGCGGCAAGCGCATCGAGAACCGGCCGCCGAACGAACTGACCCGGCTCGGCATCGCGCTGATCCCTGAGCGTGAGAAAGTGTTCCCCAATCTCTCCGTCGCCGACAATCTCGCCGCGCCCTTTGCACCTTCCTTGAGTAAAGCCGAACGCCGCCAGCGCGAGGAGCAGATCTATTCGTTCTTCCCGCGCCTCAGCGACCTGCGCGCGCGCATCGGCGGGCTTTTGTCCGGCGGCGAACGGCAGATGCTGGCGCTCGCCTCCGGCCTGATGACCAAGCCGCAGCTTCTGCTGGTCGACGAACTGTCGCTCGGCCTCGCGCCGGTCATCGTCGAGGACCTGATGGCGCGCCTCGTGCAGATCAGGAACGAGCTCGGCATCACCATCGTCATCGTCGAACAGAGCGCGGCGGTGGCACTCGACGTCGCCGATTACGGCTATGTGCTGGAAAATGGCCGCGTGGTGCTGGACGGCTCGGCCGACAAGCTGAAATCGCACGGCGACATCCAGGAATTCTATCTCGGACAATCCGGCGGAGCGGAGCGCAGGAGCTATCGCGACGTCAAGCAATATCGCCGCTCGCGGAGATGGTATGGCTGAACTCGATGTCGACAATCTGACGCTGCGCTTTGGCGGACTGGTGGTGCTGGACGGCGTATCGCTCGCGGTGGAGAAAGGCGCATTGCTGGCGCTGATCGGCCCGAACGGCGCCGGCAAGACCTCGGTCTTCAACTGCATCAGCGGGCTCTATCCCGGCGAAGGGTCGATCTCGTTCCGCGGCAAATCGCTCATCGGCAAAAAGCCGCATGACATCGCCGCGCTCGGCGTGGCGCGGACCTTCCAGCACGGCGAATTGTTTCCGCAGATGAGCGTGGTCGACAATCTGCTGACCGGCCGCCATCCGCGCATCAAGGGCAATCCGTTCTCCGAAATGCTGTTCCTGCCCTCGGTGCGAGCTGAGGAAATCCGCCAGCGCGAGGCGGTGGAGAAAATTATCGAATTCGTCGAACTGGAGCGCTATCGCCACACTCCCGTCGGCGGACTGCCGTTCGGCACCCAGAAGATCATCGGCTTCGCCCGCGCGCTCGCCAACGAGCCCGCGATCCTCCTTCTCGACGAACCTTCCGCCGGCCTCAACCGCGAGGAGCGCGAGGACCTCGCCCGTTTCATCCTGCGCATCAAGCACACGCTCGGTATTGCCATGATCTGGATCGAGCATGATATG
>JAEZBA010000431.1 GCA_023430245.1 Pseudomonadota bacterium | reverse complement strand
GGATTGCGGCATCCCCTATTGTCACAACGGCTGCCCGGTCAACAACCAGATCCCGGACTGGAACGACCTGGTCTATCGCGGCAACTGGGTAGAGGCCGCGCGCAACCTGCTTTCGACCAACAATTTTCCGGAAGTCACCGGCCGCGTCTGCCCGGCGCCCTGTGAAGCGTCCTGCACGCTCAATATCGAGGACGTTCCGGTCAACATCAAAACCATCGAATGCGCGATCGCCGACAAGGCGATCGAGAACGGTTGGATCAAGCCGGAGCCGGCCGCGCACAAGACCGGAAAGAAGGTCGCCATCGTCGGCTCAGGGCCTGCAGGCATGGCCTGCGCGCAGCAGCTCGCGCGCGCCGGCCACGACGTCCATGTCTACGAGAAATTTGCGAAGGCCGGCGGCCTGATGCGATACGGCATCCCCGACTTCAAGATGGAGAAGGGCATCGTCGACCTGCGAGTCAGTCAGATGGAAGCCGAAGGCGTCACCTTCCATTACGGCGTCCATGTCGGCGTCACTATGCCTGCCGAGAAGCTGCTGGCGGATTACGACGCGGTCGCGCTGACCGGCGGCGCCGAGCACCCGCGCGATCTGCCGATCCCCGGCCGCGATCTCGACGGCATCCATTTCGCGATGGATTTTCTGCCGCAGCAGAACCGCCGTGTCTCCGGCGAGCCCCTGAACGGCGTGAAGGATATTCTGGCCGGCGGCAAGCATGTCGTGGTGATCGGCGGCGGCGATACCGGCTCGGACTGCATCGGCACCTCGATCCGTCAGGGCGCGCCGTCGGTGACCAATTTCGAGATCATGCCGATGCCGCCGGTGCGCGAAAACAAGGCGCTGACTTGGCCCGACTGGCCCTACAAGCTGCGCACCTCTTCGAGCCATGAAGAAGGCGCCGAACGCGAATTCTCGGTGCTGACGCAAGCCTTCGAAGGCGAGAATGGCAAGGTTACGGCCATCCGCTGCGTGCGCGCCGACGACAAGATCAAGCCGATCCCCGGCACCGAATTCACCGTGAAGGCCGATCTGGTGCTGCTCGCCATGGGCTTCGTGCATCCGGTGAAGGACGGCATGCTGGCCTCGCTCGGCGTGGCACTCGATCCGCGCGGCAACGCCAAGGCCAATACCGAGGATTACAAGACCTCTATCGCCAAGGTCTTTGCGGCGGGTGACATGCGCCGCGGCCAGTCGCTGGTGGTCTGGGCGATCCGCGAAGGCCGCCAATGCGCGCATGCGATCGACAAATTCCTGATGGGAACGACGACGCTGCCGCGCTGAGGGCAGCGGCGTTCGCGGCGCGATAGCGAATTTATCGTCCGAACAAACCGAAGAAGAACCGCGGGCCGGAGGATTCCGGGGCCTGACGCCGCCAGAATGGCTGCTGCTGCTGCTGCTGCTGTTGCTGCCGCTGGGCGGCGACACGCGGCGCGGGCGCGCCCGTCTTCTGTCCCGGTGCCGCCGCCTGCTGAACCGGAGCGGGCGGCTGAGCGCGTACGATGGCAAGCGGCGCGCTGGTCGGCGGCAGCGGTTCGGAGGCGACAAGATTGGGCATCCGCGGCGGCCACGCGGTATCGTCTGCGCGTCCAGCTTCGGTGCGTTGCGGCTCGCCCTTGATCAGCATGCGATTGGCCACGGCATCGAGCGCCGGCGGCGTCTTGGCGGGAGCGGCACCGGCGAGATCGGTGGGCTCGTGCAGCGGCGTCCCGAGCAGGATCACCGGCCCTGCCAGGGGCCGCGCGGTTGGACCGGCGGGCTTTGCCGGCTGGGCGGGCCGCGGATCCACCGACACATTGGAGAGCGCCGAAGGGATCGGCTCGCGCAGCACGCGCTTCAGATCGCGCTCGACATAATGCGCGAGCTTGCGGGCGCCGAACCGCGTGAAATGCACGCCGTCCTGCGTGCGCAGCACGCGGATCTGCCCGGTCTCGTCCGGGCCGCGCTGCATGAAATTGCCGCGCTCATCGACGAACCCGTCCCAGGTATTGACGAAAAGGAAGCCGGCCTTCTCGACGCGCGCGCGGAAGATGTCGTTCAGATATTGCATGTCGGCAGTCGACTTCGCGCCACGAACCGCCGGTACGCCGACCCACAGCACCGGAACATTGGCGGTGCGAAGCGCAGCGATCATCTCGTCGATTTTTGCGCCGTAAAGCTCTTCCCATTGCTCGCTGCGGAATTCGGCCGGAGCGGCGGGATGCGTCCGCTGCGGCTCCGGTGCGGCGATCGTCGGGGTCTCGTCGTCATTGCCTTCGCCCGGCTTTTTCTGCGGCTTCGGCGGCGCCTTTTCGCGGATCTCCTGGCGGTCCTGCAACCCGACGAGGACGATTATCGCCTGCGGCTTTTCGGCGGCGATCAGTTCACGCGCCACTTTGGGCCATTCGGCATCGCTCTTTTGCTCGTAGCGGATCAGGCCGGAAAACGGGCGGTGCTTGCGCACGATGCCGATCTCGGGGGTCTCCGCAAGCTGCTCCTCGAGGCCGAAGGCAAGCCAGTCGGCCATCGTGTCGCCAAGCACCAGAATACGGATGGACGGCGGCACCTCCGCCTTTTTGGGAGCGGGCGCGGTACTGAAATCCTGCTGCACCGGCGCGCGTGGTTTTTGCTGCCGCGCCGGCGGACCGAAAAAGCGATCGTCAAAGGGAAAAAACTGCGCCTGCGCCGGCCAGCCGGTCATGGCCGCAGCCAACGCCAAGCCACCAACGCCTAGCGCCCGAAACACCCAGCGCCTTCGCGTATCGTCATTGCGCGCCATTTGGCCCTTGCGTAACCGGTGCCCATCAACGCCCGGCGAAAACCCGGGTCAGATCGGACACCCATAGCAAAAGAACATGGCGAGTCGAAGGTCGATCAGCCCGCCCTCAACCGCCGCGCAAACGTGCAAGAACCGTGGCGCTCGGGAAGCCGTCCGGAACCAGCCCGGCTCGCGCCTGGAAATCGCGGATCGCAGCGCGTGTCTTGGGTCCCAAACGGCCGTCCGGGGTGCCGATGTCGAAGCCGCGGCGCGCCAGCAATTGCTGCATTTCCGTGCGCTCGTCGCGGGTCAGAACCCGCTCATGCCGCGGCCAGGACTGAACCATGGGCTCGCCGCCCCGCAGCCGGTCCGACAGATGCCCGATCGCCAGCGCATAGGCCTCGGCCGGGTTGTAGCGCATGATCACGCGAAAATTATTGAGCATCAGAAAGCCCGGACCCTGGCTGCCGGCCGGCACCATCAGGAACGCGCGGTCGGACGGGCGCGGAAACGACTTGCCGCCCGCCCGCCTGATTCCAAGCTGCTCCCATTCGCGCAGGGTCATCTGCTTGCTGCGATCCGCCAGCATGAAGTTGAAGCTTTTCGGAACCTCGACCTCATAGCCCCAGGTTTGTCCCGTCTCCCAGCCATGGCGCCGGAAATAATTCGCGGTCGAGAACAACAGATCGGGCACCGAGGTGGTGAGATCGCGCCGGCCATCGCCATCGGCATCGACGGCGTAGTTCTTGTAGACCGTGGGCATGAACTGGGTCGGGCCGAACGCGCCGGCCCAGGAGCCCTTCATGCGATCGGGGTGGACGTCACCGCGATACAGGATCTCGATCGCAGCCAGGAATTCATTGCGGAAATAATCCTGCCGGCGTCCGACACAGGCGAGTGTCGCGGTCGAGCGCACGACCGAACGCTCCCCCATCATGGTCGAATATTTCGACTCGATGCCCCAGATCGCCGCGATGACATAGCGGTCGACGCCGTAAGTCTTTTCCATCGCATCGAAAGCGGCGCGGTTTTCGGCCAGGATTTCGCGTCCGCGCTGGATGCGCTCTTCGCCGACCAGCCGGTCGAGATAGTCCCAGAAGGCCAGCGTGAACTCGGGCTGCGCATCCACCAGATCCATGATCCGCAGATCGGGTGTCAGGTCGCGGGTGATTGAGTCATAGGCCTGTTTCGGAATGCCGCGCTTCGCCGCCGCCGGATAAAGCCGTTGCAGGCATCCCTGGAAATCGGCGGCCGCGGCGCGAATGGCGTCGGCCGACATCTGCGGGTGACCGGATGAACCGGATTCGCCGCTCCATTCCGGGCCGCTCGCCTGGGCAAAGGAGCGGCGCGCGCTTGCCGAATGAGCGGCCCTCGGCGCCGGGGCCGCGGCCCGGGATTGCTGGGCAACGGCGCGCTGGGGGAGCGCAGCAGATTGCGGAACCGCGGCCGGCTGCGGAATCGAGGATGTCGCCATGACGCTGCGGTCGTCGGTGGCACCCGCGCAGCCGATCAGCAGCGTGCCGAGAGCGGCCACCGGCCAGAGCCTCGTAGAAGTTCCACGCCGATGGACCATCTCACCCTCACGCAACCGGAACACAAAAGCGCCCTATGGGGAACGGATACGGTTGCCAGACGATTAACGACATTCATAAATCCGTGGAGGTTTTGCGGCCTGCGACAGTTTTTCAGTCAAACCCATGTTAACAAAAGCCCCGTTTTCCACAGCCTCTCGCGGTTCCCCTCATGAAGCCCATCCGTAAAGCGATTTTCCCGGTGGCCGGTCTCGGCACCCGTTTTCTTCCGGCGACCAAGGCGATGCCGAAGGAAATGCTCACGGTGGTCGACCGCCCGCTGATCCAGCACGTCGTCGACGAGGCGCGCGAGGCCGGCATCGAGCACCTGATTTTCGTCACCGGCCGCAACAAGGGCGTGATCGAGGATCACTTCGACCGGCAATTCGAACTCGAAGTCACGCTGAAAGAGCGCCACAAGAAAGGCGAACTGAAGCTGCTGGCGGAAGATACGCCCGGTGCCGGCTCTACCAGCTTCACCCGCCAGCAATCTCCGCTCGGGCTCGGCCATGCGGTGTGGTGTGCACGCGAACTGGTCGGCAACGAGCCGTTCGCGGTCGTGCTGCCGGACGTGCTGGTGCAGAACGAACCCGGCTGCCTCGCGCAGATGGTCGCCGCCTACAACAAGCAGAAGGGCAAGGCCAATATCATCGCGGTGGAAGAAGTGCCGGCCGATCGCGTGCACATGTATGGCATCGTCGGTGTCGGCAAGGACAGTGGCGCCGTCATGCCGATCACCAAGATGGTGGAGAAGCCCAAGCGCGAGGACGCGCCATCCAATCTCTCCATCACCGGGCGATATATCCTGCAGCCGGAAATCTTTTCGATCCTGGAGAACCAGCAGACCGGCGCCGGCGGCGAGATTCAGCTCACCGACGCGATGATCGCGCTCGCCAAGACCCAGCCCTTCTACGCGGTGAAGTTCGAGGGCCGTTCCTACGATTGCGGCTCCAAGCTCGGCTTCCTTACCGCAAACGTCGCCTATGCGCTTAAGCGCAAGGACCTTGCGCCTGAATTGCGCGAGGAATTGAAGCAGCTGCTGCAATCGGATGCCTGATCCGTCACCCTGAGGCACGCGACGGGAGCCGCGCCTCACCGCTGCAACCGCAATCCCAGCGTGAAGATATTCGAGGTGTAATCCCAGCCCTCGACGGTCGACTTCAGCCATTCGCGCCGCGCTTCCGCCTTCAGGTGAACTTCGCGGGTCAGCTTGTAGATCATGCTGGCCGCGATTAGAAAGCGGTCGTCAGTGCGGTCAGAGCCTTCGTAATTGTCGGTGCCGTATCCGAGCGTCACGGTGCCGACAAGCCAGCGCCGGAAGGCATGATCGATCTGCACCCCATAATCCTGGCTGAGCGCGCCCGCCACACCAGGCAGGATGGACTCGTTGACCGAGGTCTTGGCGTAGAGCTTCCACGTGGTCAGCGGCGTCGCATAATAGGTTAGTTTTGCGTCGACCAGGGGCGCGCGGATGGTGGGAAACGTGTCTTCTGCGTATCTCCGTTCAAGAAAGCCGATTGACGCCTCGCCGACCAACTGGCGTGACAATTCGAATTCCGATCCGACCCGGATGGTCGAGCCATCGGAATTGCGCGCGATGCCTGCGGCGTCGTTTTCGCGGTCGTGTCGCCGCTGATCCATGCCGTATTCCACGAACGGCTTGATGCCGGGCAGCATCTCATAAGCCGCGCGCACCAGCACGCCATATTGATTATAGTTGCGGTCGCGGAAGTCGACATAGGTGCCGTCATTGGTCTCCGCGTCTCCATACGCGGTGCGGTCGATCGAGCCCTTGACGGACAATTCCAGGCGGTTGAAGGTGTGGGTGATGCCAGCGGTCGCGCCGGGCGTGATGTACATCGGCGGCGTCGCGATGTCGGCCGGGAGGTTGGGGTCGCCGGGATTGTCTGCCTGCAGGCCGAAACGGCCTTCGAGTTCGGCCTTGGTCTGCTTGGTGATATCGATCCGCGCCTTCGCCTTCAGATCGAGTTCCGGCTTGCTCAGATTTTCGAGGCCGTTTTCATTGTACCAGATGTAACTGCCCTTCAGGTCGGCGGA
>JAEZBA010000335.1 GCA_023430245.1 Pseudomonadota bacterium | reverse complement strand
ACGCAGGGGCTTTTGAGCCGGCTGCGCGAGCTTGGCGGGCTGAAGCCGTGGGGCGCGATCGTCTACAGCAAGGCCGATGGCCGGTGGGGCATGTCGTGGGATCATCAGACGCGCAAGGCCGCGGTCGATGACGCACGGAAGACCTGCGGGATGGAAACCTGCACGGTTGAGGTCAGTTTCTTCGGCACATCCTGCGGAGCGTTTGCATCGTCCGACGCGAGCTGGGCGCTCTCGACGCGAGACGACTTGCAGCGCGCGAAAGATGCCGCGCTCGGCGATTGCGGCAAACGTGGAAAGACCTGCCGGATCGTTGCGGCGTCATGCGCCGATGGCGAAGGCAGATTGGCGGCGCGTTGAACCGCGCTCGCAACTGCCGGCTCAAGCCGTTTTGCAGCCCGCCTGATCGTGATTTTGGTTTCGGCGTGAATGGGGAGATGACATCGCGATGACGTTCGGTCTCTGCGCTAAGGCTTCCGTGATGACATGTCTCCTGTTCGCCTTGGCGCAGCCGGCCCAGGCGCAAGGCAGCATGGGTGGGTCGATCGGCGTGCAGGAGAAGTCGGTCTCCGGCGATCGCGAGCCGCCACGGGCCGCACCGTCGCCGCCGCCCCGGCAGCGCAGCGCCCCGGAACCGAAGCGCGCGGCGCCGAAGCCCGCAGGTCGTCCAGCGAATTACGACGGTGCCTGGCTCGTGAACAATATCGGCTGCGGCGGCAGCGCCGGCCGCGTCTGGGTCTCCGGCGGCCGGATCAGCGGCGATGGCGGGGTGACGGGGAGCGTCAGCGCCAATGGAACTGTCAGCACCCGCACCGCTGTCTCCGTCGGCTGGGGACGAGTGTCCGGCAATCGCGGCTCCGGTGGTTTCCGGACCAGTGACGGTTGCACCGGACGATGGACCTCGGTCCGCCAGTAGCGAAGGGCGAAACCGCCCGCCGAGCCTGAAACAAAAAAGCGCGGGGCTTACCCGCGCTTTTGCTCAGATCGAAAATCCGGATGGGTCTACCACCAGTCGACCCGGCCCGGCCACGGACGCCCGCCGGGCGTGTCGAACGGGCCATTGAGCGGATTGCGGTTCCAGGTGAGGTTGGGAACCGCATTGTCGAGCGCCGAATACCCGTAGGGCTCCGCATATTCCCGATACTTGTACTCTCCCGGCAGCAGTTCCGGCCCGGGATCGAGATACGAGCGCGACCGCACCACCACGCGCGGGCGCACGCGATACCGCGCCTCACGCTGCTGAGCGGTCACGAAGAACATGTCATCCGACTGCCGCTTGCGGGTCTGGGCATCCGCCGTGTCCGCGGTCACGATCAGCACGCCTGCCAGCGCGGTCGTGGCCAGTGTCGATAGAAGGGTCAGGCGCATGCCGTCCTCAAGGTGATTCAGTCTTCCAAGCACTTTACGCAGCTTTAGTTCCTGCCAACAAGACTTTCGGTCCGCTTTGACCTGCCGTAACCGCGTCGGAAGGCCGCCATGTGGCCGATTGACCACGGACCGTAACGCATTAGGATTAATGAATACGTGGCACGGCGGTGCCGCGGCAAAAAATAGCGGCACGATGGTGCCCGCAGGGAGGACGATATGGCGAAGATCGAGCGAACGATCGAAGAGCTTTATGCGGACGATCCGGAGCGTGCGGATGCAGTGGCGTTCGGCCGCAAGACCGGGGTCGACCGGCGCGGATTTCTGGGTGGGGCCGGGCTTGCGGCGATGGGGGCCGCGGTGGGCGGTTCGATTCCCTTCGCGGCCAACATGCCGGGCGGACTGATCCCGGCGGCGATGGCGCAGGACAAGCCGGCCGCGCCTGCGGCGGCCGCGCCGAAGGGGCCGACCTATCTCGACTTCCCCGGCAAGGATAAAGGGCTGGTCGTCATTGGCGAAAAGCCGCTGGTGGCGGAAACGCCCGAGCATCTGCTGGATGACGACACCACGCCGACCGAGAAATTTTTCATCCGCAACAACGGCCAGATCCCGGAGCCTGTGAAAGACGCCGACAAGTGGACCATCAAGATCGACGGCGAAGTCGACAAGCCAATGGAGATTGCTCTCGGCGATCTAAAGACCCGGTTCACGCCGGTGACGCAGCGGATGGTGCTGGAATGCGGCGGCAACGGCCGCGCGTTCTTCACCCCGCAGGCGCGTGGCAATCAGTGGACCAATGGCGGCGCCGGATGCGCGGAATGGACTGGCGTTCGCGTCGCCGACGTGTTGAAGGCTGCCGGCGTGAAACCGTCGGCGGTTTTCAGCGGTCACTATGGCGCCGATCCGCATCTGTCGGGCGATTCCGCGCGCGTTGCGATCTCGCGCGGTGTGCCGATCAAGAAACTGATGGACGAGAACAATCTCATCGTCTGGCAGATGAACGGGAAGCCGCTTGAAAACATCCATGGCGGACCGGTGCGGCTGATCATTGGCGGCTGGCCGGGATCGGTCTCCGCCAAATGGCTCAATCGCATCTGGATTCGGGACAAGGTGCATGACGGCCAGGGGATGGGCGGCACGTCCTACCGCGTGACCGTGAAGCCGATGGTGCCGGGCGGAAAGCCCGATCCCGACAACTTCAAGGATCTGGAATCGATGCCGGTCCGGTCCATCATCACTGCTCCCTCGGACGGCACGAAAATTCCGGCCGGAACGCGCGAGGTGAAATTGCGGGGCGCATCCTGGGCCGGCGACCACGAGGTCAAGCAGGTCGACGTCTCGGCTGATTACGGCGCAACCTGGCATCCCGCCCAGGTCGAAAAGCCGAAGAACAAATACGACTGGCAACGCTGGACGGCGACGGTGAAGCTACCTTCGGATGGATATTACGAGATCTGGACCCGCGGGACCGACTCGCAGGGCGTTGCCCAGCCGCATGTTGCCGGCTTCTGGAATCCGCAAGGCTACGGTGCGAACCCGATGCATCGTGTTCGCGTGCTCGTGGGCTGACGGGATAATGAACCGGCCCATTCATCGACGAACCGCCGCGCATGTTGCGCGGCGGTTTGTTTGCGCGCTTGCGCTTGCTGCGATCGTCAGCGCGCCGTCCTTTGCGCAACAGCGCACATTCACCCCGACTGACGAAAGTCCGGAAGACCTGCCGGCCGGAACCGGCCGTGACGAAACCTTCTATCTCTGCACACCGTGTCACGGCTTCAAGATCGTATCGCAGCAAGGCATGACGCGCCCGCAATGGGAGGATTCGCTCAACTGGATGACCAGCAAGCACGGGATGAATCCGATCGAGGGCGACGACCGCAAGCTGGTTCTCGATTATCTCGAACAGCATTATCCTCCGACGGCGCGTGCCGGCGGCGGGCGCGACAGTCCGAATCCATTTCTGAAGTGAACCACACACTCGGCGAGATCTGCCTGCGCGGAGTTCCGGCAAGCATTCAGACGGCGCTTGTCCCGCATCCGAAATCCGCTGCCAAAATTGGCGGCGAATTCCGGCACGAACGGTGCTAGTCAGACGCCGCAAGCGCAGGCCGAGGGAACGATGCCGGACATTGCCAACAAGAGCGACGGGCTCGTGACGCTCGGCGAAAAGCCGCTGGTCGTTGAAACACCCGAAAGCCTGCTGGATGACGACACCACGCCGACGGAAAAATTCTACATCCGCAATAATGGCCTGATCCCCGCGCGTGCGCGCGATCCGGAAAGCTGGACACTCACCGTCGATGGCGAGGTTCACAATCCGCTGGTTCTGACGCCTGGCGAACTGAAGGCGCGATTCGAAACCGTCACGTTGCGCATGGTGCTGGAATGCGGTGGCAACGGGCGTTCGTATTTTGAACCGCCGGTTCCCGGCGTGCGCTGGACCAATGGCGGCGTCGGCTGCGCGGAATGGACCGGCGCGCGCGTGGCCGATGTGCTGAAGGCGGCAGGCGTGAAACCGTCAGCGGTGTTCAGCGGACATTTCGGCGCCGATCCGCATCTGTCCGGGGCCACCGACCGTCAGTCGATGTCGCGCGGCGTGCCGATCGCGAAGCTGATGGAGGAGCACAATCTGATTGTGTGGGCCATGAACGGCAAGCCGCTCGAGACCATCCACGGCTTCCCGCTCCGCCTCGTCATCGGCGGCTGGCCCGCGTCGGTTTCGACCAAGTGGCTGACGCGAATCTGGATTCGCGATTGCAAACATGACGGGCCCGGCATGGGCGGCCTGTCCTATCGCGTTCCGATCAGGCCGATGGAGCCGGGCGAGCCGGCCGATGAGTCGAATTTCCGTGATCTGGAATCGATGCCGGTGCGTTCGATCATCACCTTTCCGGCGAGCGGTACGAGGCATCCGTCCGGCACGCGCGAGGTGATGCTGCGTGGCGCATCCTGGGCCGGCGATTACGCCGTGCAGGATGTCAGCGTGTCGATCGACTTCGGAGCGACCTGGCAGACGACGCAGCTCGATGCGCCGAAGAACCGTTACGACTGGCAACGCTGGACGTCGCGCGTCGCGATCCCGTCGGACGGCTATTACGAAATCTGGTCGCGGGCGACCGATACGCGCGGTGTCTCGCAGCCCTACATCGCCGGCCTCTGGAATCCGGAGGGCTATGGCGGCAATCCGATTCACCGCATCAAGCTCCGAATCGGCTGAGGCCGTCTGCCGCGGTTTTGCGGCAGGTCCGGCTACCGCGCCAGGCGTCCGCGCAGGCGCGGCCTGGGCTCCGCGGAAGACAAATCCCCCGGCCGTTTCGGCGTCGCATAGAGCAGATGATCGCGCAGGCCGCAGAAATTGCGCTTCAACTCGGCCCTCGCGAACAGCCGCGCGATATCCGGATCGCTGCCGGCGGACATCAGTACAAGCCGGTCGAGCGCGCAGGAGATGGCCGACCGATCCACCAGGAGCTTCATGTTGCAGGAGAGACCGCCGATCTGCACCCGGGCGCCGTTGAAGTTGCGCAGGAAGCCGATGCAATTGTAGCCGCTGAATGGGCCGATCCCGAATTCGAACGTCTGCAATTCGCCGAACTTGGATTCGATGGGCATCGCGCTCTGCAGGCCACTCACCCGGCCATACTCGGTGCCGAGCTTCCGGACATCGTCTGCGGCGCGGCCGAAGCTGCCGATCTCGCGTCCGGCGCGATAGATCTCGAAGCTGACAAAGCGCTGGGTCCGGCCGAGTTCGCCGAACGAAAGGACGTCCTTGCGTCCGCCGCCCTCGGCATGCCGGCGGATCGCATAATGCACATCATCGTCGCTGAAGCCCGGCATCGACAGCTCGAACGCCGGCCATGGCTTGTCGACCTCGATCCAGGCCGGCCGCGGCGCCGGCTCGGACATGGCGGAGATCTCGGGTTGCCTGACCAGTTCCGTGGCGATCAGTGTCATCGCGGCAATGGCGCCGAGATAGGCGAAGATACGCACCATCGCGGCCCGGAACTCGGTCGGCAGGACGAATGGGGCGCTGGCTACGAGCGCGATCTGCCGCCACTGGAGCGCCCGGATCGCGGCCTTGCCCGTCTGCCAGCCGAAAGCGTCGATGGCGCGGCCGGCCCGGTCGAACAAGCCGACCGTCAGGCTGGCCAGCGCCGGCCAGAGCTCCGCCAGCCGCCGGTGGCTGCACAAAAGCTGCGCGCGCAGCCACAGGCCCGACAGGCGCCGCCGCAGCGCGCTCCGCAACGGTATTGGGCGGGCTGCACCGGCGGTGCTGTCGGCGCGACCGAAAGGCTGCCGCGGGGCGCTTCCGGCCCCCGGAGTAGTTTCAACGACGCGCAAGCACAGCCTCCCTCGACGGCCTTTCAGGCCGGCGTTGTCACGGCTGTATTTCTCGCTTAGAAGCCCCTCCGTCCGGGTTTCTGCAGGAGCGAAATACCGGCGATTTTCCCTCGGAGAGTGAACGATGGGTTACAAGGTCGCAGTGGTCGGCGCCACAGGCAATGTGGGCCGCGAAATGCTCGATATCCTGGCTGAGCGGCGTTTCCCCGCCGACGAGGTCGTGGCCATCGCCTCGCGCCGGTCGCAGGGCGTCGAGGTCTCCTATGGCGACAAGACGCTGAAGGCCAAAGCGCTCGAGCACTACGACTTTTCGGATGTCGACATCTGCCTGATGTCGGCCGGCGGCACGGTGTCGAAGGAATGGTCGCCGAAGATCGCGGCGCAGGGCGCGGTGGTGATCGATAACTCATCGGCCTGGCGCTACGACGCGGATGTGCCGCTGATCGTGCCTGAAGTGAATGCCGACGCCATCAAGGACTTTCGTAAGAAGGGCATCATCGCCAATCCGAACTGCTCGACCGCGCAGCTGGTCGTGGTGCTGAAGCCGCTGCACGACGCGGCGAAGATCAAGCGCGTCGTGGTCTCGACCTATCAATCGGTGTCGGGCGCCGGCAAGGACGGCATGGACGAACTCGATCGCCAGACCAAGGCGGTCTATTCGCTCGGCGAACTGGAGGTGAAGAAGTTCACCAAGCGCATCGCCTTCAACGTCATCCCGCATATCGACGTGTTCATGGACGACGGCTACACCAAGGAAGAGTGGAAGATGGTGGTCGAGACCAAGAAGATTCTCGATCCCAAGATCAAGCTGACCGCCACCTGCGTGCGCGTTCCGGTCTTCATCGGTCATTCGGAAGCGGTGAATATCGAATTCGAGAACGAGATCACCCCCGATCAGGCGCATGAGATCCTGCGCAATGCGCCGGGCGTCCTCGTTGTCGACAAGCGCGAGAACGGCGGTTACGCCACGCCGTACGAAGCCGCCGGCGACGACGCGACCTATGTCAGCCGCGTGCGCGAGGATCCGACCGTCGAGCACGGGCTCGCGCTCTGGTGTGTGTCCGACAACCTGCGCAAGGGCGCGGCGCTGAATGCGATCCAGATCGCCGAAAGCCTGATCAACCGCAAGCTGATCGAGGCCAAGAAGAAGGCGGCTTAGTTCTCTTCCCTCTCCCCGTTCTTACGGGGAGAGGGTGGCGAGCATCGAAGATGCGAGCCGGGTGAGGGGCGGCATGCAAACTTAAAACCGCGGCGCCGCCAGCGCGCTCGCATGCTCGGCCTGGGCCACCGGCATAAACCCCCGGCTCTCCTTGTCGAGTACCGACAAGCCTCCGGTCGCGACCCCGAAATAGGCGGCGTGCAGTTGCAGCTTGCCGCGCTCGACCAGAATGCGCACGCAGGGAAATGTCATCAGGTTGTCGAGCGTCTTGATCATGGACGCCTGTTCCAGCCGCGCAAGATAAGTGCCCATCGGCTCGTCGCCACGGGGGCCGAGCATCGCCGCAGCCGGTGCGATCATCTCCATCCAGCGGCCGATGAAGTCGCCGGGCGATAGCGGTTTGCTTTCCTCGGCAAAGGCGCGGATGCCGCCGCATTGCGCGTGGCCCAGCACCACGATGTGCTTGACCTTGAGCGCCTGCACCGCAAATTCGAGCGCCGCGGAGACCGCGCGCTGCGCGCCGTCCGGCGTGTAAGGCGGCACCAGATTGGCGACATTGCGCACTACGAACAATTCGCCGGGCTTGGCGTCGAAAATCACCTCGGGCGAGACCCGCGAGTCGCAGCAGCCGATCACCATGATTTCGGGCGACTGGCCGATCTCCGACAGTTCCTGATAGCGCATCTGTTCCTCGACCAGCCGGCCGGAGCGGAACTGCTGATAACCGTCGAGAAGGCGCGCCGGGAAACTGGCGGACAGGTTTTGCTGGTGGTTCGGTGCTGAGCCCATGACCGGTCCCGATATGGCATGCGGGCGCCGAAATCAACGCCGGGGCAAGCAACTCAGAAGCGATCGCCGCGAACCACCTCGACGTCCGACACCGTGACGATCGCGATCTGCCGGGCGATCAGCGGAAAGATTTTGTCCATCAGGCCGGACACGGCATCGGGACTAACGATCAGCACGACCACCACCATCCGGCCTGCATCGGTCGCCAGGCCCTCGCGGTTCCAGGAGCCGTGATGGCCGCGTCCGGCAATCGCCGGCAGCACCGTATAGCCGGACACGCTGGCTTCATCGAGCAAGGCGAGTAGCCGGTTCAGCAGCGGCGCTTCGACCACGATCTCGACCCGCTTCTTGGCGTGCATCTCCATCGTTGCCTCGCC
>JAEZBA010000280.1 GCA_023430245.1 Pseudomonadota bacterium | reverse complement strand
CCTCAGGATAAGGGCGAGATTGGATCAAGGGGGAAACATGCTGAAAATCTATGGCCGCAACTCATCGTCGAACGTGCAGAAGGCGATGTGGGCCATCGGCGAACTCAACCTGAAATACGAACGCATCGATGTCGGCGGTGCCTTCGGCAAGAACAAGTAGCCCGACTATCTGGCGATGAATCAAAACGGCCTGGTGCCGACCCTCGACGAAGACGGCTTCATCCTGTGGGAATCGAATGCGATCGTGCGCTATCTGGCGCGGGGCTACGGTGCGGGCACGCTGGAGCCGTCCGATCCGAAAGAGATCGCGCGCGCCAATCAGTGGATGGACTGGCAGCTGACGGTGGCCGGGCCTGCCATCTTCCAGGCCTTCTGGGGCCTGATCCGCACGCCTGCGGAAAAGCGCGACATGGCGGCGATCACCGAGTCGCAGCGCAAAACCACCGAAGCGATGGCCATGCTCGATGCGCAGCTCGGGCGCACCGCTTACGTGGCGGGCGAACGCTTCTCGATGGGCGATATCCCGGTCGGCGTGATGGCGTATCGCTTCCGCGCCCTGTGTCCGGAGCGTCCCGACATGCCGCATCTCGAGCGATGGTTCGCCGAGATCGCGAAGCGGCCGGCATTTCAAGACCAGGTCGGCTCGATCCCGCTGACGTGAGGATGGCGATGGCCCGCTTGCGGTCCGGCTGGTTCGCAGCGGTCGGTGCCGCACTGGTCCTTGCATCGTCGATGGCGATGTCCCGCGCACAGGTCACCGAAGAACCCTGGACCGGGGGTGGCCTGCACGGCACCCTCGCAAGGCCCGCAGACCTTGTGCGCGGACCGGCCGTGCTGATCGTTGCGGGCTCCGGTCCGACCGATCGCGACGGCAACGGACCCGGACCGAATCCGTTTCTCCGGACCGACAGCTATCACAAACTGGCCGAGGGGCTTGCAGCCGACGGCATCCTGTCACTGCGTTACGATAAGCGTGGCGTCGGCGAAAGCCGTGGGCTGGTGACGCGCGAGGACGACGTGGTCTTCGACACGTTCATTTCAGACGCGGTGACTGCGCTTCAAAGCTTGCAGAAGCGGTCCGACGTTTCATCGGTCGTGATCGCAGGACACAGCGAGGGTGGCCTTATTGCGCTCGCGGCATCGGCGCGCGTGCCGGTCGCGGGACTCGTGCTACTGACCACGCCGGGGCGCACCTATCTCACGCTGCTCCGGGCGCAACTCAAGGGACAGCTGCCGCCAGATCTCGATGCCAGCGCCAACGCAATCCTTGACTCGCTTGCTGCCGGGAAACGGGTCGAGGATATGCCGCAACAGCTTGCGACGTTTTTCCGTCCCTCGGTGCAGCCTTTTCTGATGTCCATCGGCAATTTCGATCCGGTCGCCGCGCTTGCACAGTCAAAGGCACCGGCGCTGATCGTGCATGCCGGCCGCGATCTCCAAGTGTCAGCCGTGGACTTCGACATGCTCCGCGCAGCACGCAGCGATGTGCAGACGCTCGAACTTTTAGAAGCCAATCATACGCTGAAAAAATCGCCCGCCGATCTGCAGGGCAACCGAGCGCTTTACTCCAATCCGGCGGCGCCGCTCGATCCGGCGCTGGTGCCGACGCTGGTGGCGTTCGTGCGCTCAGTCGCGCGCTAAAGCGCTTCGCCCTTCAGCAGCTTCGGCACGTCGCCGGTCAGGCCCGCCGCCTCGCGGATGAAGAACTCCTTCAGATTCGGCATGCGGTCGACGAGGCCGAGACCCATGTCGCGAACGAGCCGCAGCACATCCGAATTGTTGGAGAACAGCCGGTTCAGGCCGTCGGTCGCGATTCCCATCGCCATGGTGTCGAAGCGGCGCCAGCGCTGGTAGCGCTCCAGCACCGACACCGCACCGACATCGATGCCGAGCCGCGCTGAATCGATGACCGCTTCGGCCAGAGCCGCGGCATCGCGCAATCCCATATTGAGGCCCTGCCCGGCGATCGGATGGATCACGTGCGCAGCGTCACCGATGAGTGCGATGCGCTCGGCAATGAAGCTGCGGGCGACATGCTGGCCGAGCGGAAAGGCGCGGCGCGGGCCCGCAATTGCGAGATCGCCGAGATGCAGGCCGAAGCGCTGCTCGAGTTCTATGAGAAACTCTGCCTCGGGCAGCGCGACGATGCGCGCGGCGTCGGCCTTGCTCTCCGTCCAGACGATGGAGGAGCGGTTGCCTTTGAGCGGCAGGATCGCGAACGGTCCGGCGGGCAGGAAATGCTCCTCGGCGCGGCCATTGTGATCGCGCTCATGCGCGATAGTGGTGACGATCCCGGCCTGGTCGTAGTCCCAGCCGTGGACCGCGATCCCGGCCTGCTCGCGGATCACCGAACGCGCGCCGTCGGCGGCAACCAGCAATCTTGCCGACAGTGACGTGCCGTCGGAAAGCTGCGCCGTCACGCGGGCCGGATCGTGCTGAAATTGCGTGACCGCGACCGGCCGCAGATCGACGCCCTGTTCGCGTGCCTTGCCGAGCAACGCCGCGATCATCGGGCCGTTCTCGATCATGTGCGCGAACGGCTCGCCCGGCGCGATCTCGCCGTCGAAGGTCAGAAACGTCGGCCGCATCGCGTGGTCGAGGCGGGAATCGGTCACCACCATGTCGAGGATCGGCTGCGCGCCATCGGCGATGGCGGGCCAGACCCCGATGGCCTCGAACAGCCGGCGGGGCGCCGCGGCAATCGCCGAGGCGCGCGGGGCACCGGAGGCGCGGTCCATGGCTGGGTCTACGAGCGCGACCGAGAGGGCGCCGTCCGAGCCCTGACGCAGCGCGGTGGCGAGCGCGAGCCCGGCAAAGCCGCCGCCGGCGATCAGGATATCGGTCTTTGCGTTCGCTTGCGTCATTGCTGCCCGGCCGTACCAACACTTGACTTGAGCGCGGCGGTCCGCGCCTTGTTTATGTAAGGCAACGAAAGAGCTTTTTCATGTCCGGCGCCGTCTCGGCTCTCCTGGAGGTCCTCGACCTCGAAACGCTGGAAGTCAACCTGTTCCGCGGCCGCTCGCCCCAGACCGGATGGCCGCGCGTGTTCGGCGGGCAGGTGATCGGCCAGGCGCTGGTGGCCGCCAGCCGCACCGTGGAGGGCATCACCGCGCATTCGATGCATGCCTATTTCGTGCTGGCGGGCGATCCCACTGTGCCGATCGTCTATGAGGTCGAGCGCACCCGCGACGGCAAGAGCTTCACCACCCGCAGTGTCAAGGCGATCCAGCACGGCCGGCCGATCTTCATCATGATCGTGTCCTTCCACAACGACGAGGACGGGCTCGACAACCAGATGACCATGCCGGACGTGCCGGCGCCGGAATCGCTGCCGGACGAAGAGACCATGCTGCGCGATATCCTGCCGACGCTACCGGAGCAGGTGCAGCGCTATTACAAGCGCGAGCGGCCGATCGAATTGCGCCCGATCGATTACGGGCATTATCTCGGCCGCAAGCCCGCCGACGGCAATTTCAATGTCTGGATCAAGGCCACCGGCCCGCTGCCGGACAATGCCGCGATCCAGCAATGCGTGCTGGCTTATGCCTCCGACATGACGTTGCTCGATACCGCCCTGGTGCCGCTTGGCCGCACGCTGTTCGAGAAGGATTTCATGGGCGCCAGCCTCGACCATGCGCTGTGGATGCACCGGCCGTTCCGGGCCGACGAATGGCTGCTCTATTCGCAGGACTCGCCGAACCTGCATGGGTCGCGCGGGTTGTCCCGGGGGTTGATCTTCAAGCGCGACGGCACGCTGGTCGCGTCGGTGGCGCAGGAGGGACTGGTCCGGTTGCGGCGGCGGCCCGATTAAGCGCTCATTCTCCGCTTAATCTTTGCGCGGGTTGCCGGTAACCTGTTGTCCAGAATGGTCCTGCCGGGTAAGGCGCGGGCCGCGACATTATGGCTCCGGCAGAGGCTCAGTCCATGAAACTGGTCACCGCGATCATCAAGCCCTTCAAGCTGGACGAGGTGCGCGACGCACTGACCTCGGTCGGGATCTACGGCATGACCGTAACCGAGGTGAAGGGCTATGGCCGCCAGAAGGGCCACACCGAAATCTATCGCGGATCAGAATATGCCGTGCATTTCCTTCCCAAGGTGCGGCTCGAAATCGCGGTTAGTACCGATCGGGTCGGCAAGGTGGTCGAAGCGGTGAGCCAGGCCGCTCGGACCGGGCAGATCGGCGACGGCAAGATTTTCGTGACCCCGATCGACCGCGCGGTCCGCATCCGCACCGGCGAGACCGACACCGACGCGCTCTGAACGCCGCCTCGGTCGCGGTCCGGCCGGAACGGGACGGTCGTCCCGGCTAGGCATCCTAGAGAATTAGTTTTCTCCGCGTGTCCGCGGGAGAATGATTTTTCTAATTGCTGCGGCGATATTGCGAAAGGATAGAATAGTCTTCTACTTATCCGGACAGGCGGGGCGCCCGGTGACGCTCGCTGCACGGAGTATTCCTATGACACATCGTTTCGCGGGCGCTGCTTTCGCGGCTGCCCTGCTGGCCGCCGGCACAATTGCGGCGCCGGCGCAGGACTTCCCGAACCGGCCGGTGACCGTCGTCGTGCCATTTTCGGCCGGCGGCCCGACCGACGCGCTGATCCGCACCCTCGGCGAGCGCATGCATCAAAGCCTCGGCCAGCCGGTGCTGGTCGAAAACGTGACCGGAGCCGCCGGCACCATCGGCGTCGGCCGCGTCGCCAAGGCGGCGCCTGACGGCTACACGCTCAGCTTCGGCCACTGGAGTACGCATGTCATCAATGGCGCGGTCTATCCGCTGCCCTTCGACCTGCTCACCGATCTCGAGCCGGTGGCGCTGCTCACCAATTATCCGATGGTGCTGGTGTCCAAAAACGACATCCCGGCGAAAGATCTGAAGGAGTTCGTCGCCTGGGTGAAGGCAAATCAATCCAAGATTTCGGTCGGCAGCATCGGCGCCGGAAGTGCAGCGCATGTCGCCGGTGTCTATTTCGAGAATCTCACCGGCACCAAGCTCAACTACATTCCGTATCGCGGGGCGGCTCCTGCGATGCAGGATCTGCTCGCCGGCAATATCGACTTCATGTTCGATCATCTTGCGAACGCGCTGCCGCAGATCAAGGCCGGCAAGATCAAGGCCTATGCGATCACCGAAGATAAGCGCGCGCCCTCGGCGCCGGATATCCCGACCGTCGACGAGGCCGGCCTGCCGAAGCTGCATGTCGCGATCTGGTTCGGCCTGTGGGCGCCGAAGGGCACACCGCAGGACGCGGTCGCCCGGCTCAATACGTCCGTCAAGGACGCGCTCGCCGATCCTGCGGTGCGCGTGAAGCTCGAAGCGCTGGGACAGGTGATCCCGCCGCCGGATCGGCAGACGCCGCAGGCGCTGGCCGCACATCAGAAGGCCGAGATCGAAAAATGGTGGCCAATCGTGAAGGCCGCGAATATCAAGATCAATACCAACTGATCGCAATGGGCGCGGCGCATTCGCCGCGCCTTTCATTCAAGAGCGTCGAGACAGCATGCCGGACACCTTCATCGATTATTTCGACGCGATGTCGTCGCCCTGGACCTATCTCGGGCATCAGCGCTTCGAGCAGCTCGCGCAGCGTTTCAACCTGACCATCCGGCACAAGCCGATGGACCTCTTGAAGGTGTGGTCGGTCTCCGGGGGATTGCCGCTGAAGCAGCGGGCGCAGCAGCGCCAGGTCTACCGGCATCTCGAACTGAAGCGCTGGAGCGAAATCCTGCAGCGCCCCTGCAATCTCGAACCGGCCTATCATCCGGTTGCCGATCGCCGCGCCTGCTATCTGGTGATCGCCGCGATGCAGAAGGGGCTCGACTGGAGCCGCTTGACCAACGCGATCCTGCGCGCGGTCTGGGTCGAGGACCGCAACATCGCCGATCATCCGACGCTGATTGCGATCGCCGACGAGAACGGCTTCGACGGCAAAGCGCTGCTGGCCGCGACCGAAGACGA
>JAEZBA010000155.1 GCA_023430245.1 Pseudomonadota bacterium | reverse complement strand
CAGATCGCCACGCCAGGGCACAAGGCTAAGGCCCCGTAGCTCAACTGGATAGAGCATCGGATTTCTAATCCGGCGGTTGGATGTTCGAGTCATCCCGGGGTCGCCATCGCCGAACCGGCCGGATCGCGCGCCCGGAACACCGGCCAATCTATCGTGAATCGTTGATCGTCACGATCTCGTAGCGGGCCGCGTCCCCCTCCCCGCTTTCGCGCAGCCACATATTGTGGCTCCCGTCACCGACCATCACGCCCTGCCAGTTCTCGAACACCCGGTCGGGATCCTGAATCAGGATCGCGCGGCGCAACCGGTCGGAGACGAAATTGCCATAGCCTCGCAGGAAGTCGTCCCGATTGCGGATCACCGCGACAATGCGGCCGTGATAGCGCAGAGGATAACGAATGCGCGCCGCGAACCACGCACGGTCGTTCTCGCGCACCGCGCGTTGCAGGTCCCGCACCGCATTGGCCTTGGCCGGCGCGTCCGCCTGGGCGACGCGATTCTGTGACGATCCGGGGACAGCCGACACCGCTACTAGCAGCAGGGCTAATGCAGCCCGAACGCCGAACCCGCACGCTGCGGCGGCCATCCTCTATTCCGCCAACATCGCAACCGCCTCGATCTCGATCAGCGCGCCGTCGCGCGCGAATTTCGAAATCTCGATCGTGGTCGAAGCCGGCGGCGCCGCAACATTGAGATAATTGTCGCGCACCTCGCGGAAGATCGGCAGATGCGACATGTCGGTCAGATAATTGTTGAGCTTGACCACGTCGGCGAAGCCGGCGCCGACGGCAGCCAGAGCGAGTTTCAGATTCTCGAACGCCTGTGCCGCCTGCGCGCGAAAGTCGCCGGGTCCGCCCACCAGGTTGCCCTGCGCGTCGAAACCGAGCTGACCCGCGATATAGACGATCCGCCCCGGTCCCTTGACCTCGACGACATGGCTGTAGCCCGGCGGCTTGTAGAGCGTCGATGGATTAAGAAAGCGCGGCTTTGCCATGGCGTTCCTCCCGGCCTTGCGGAGATCGGCTGCCCCTTTATCGCGCACCCGCGTCGCGAGACGCAATGCCCGGTCCACGGAACAACGGATTCACGGCGCAGCGTCAGCCGCTCTTACGGTATGGTGCGGCCGCACCGATGCAGCCGTCGGAGAATGACCGCTCAGTGGGTCCACTGCCCGCGGCGCTGGAACGCGAAATTATCGGCATAGGCGATGATGCGCCGCGCCGGCTCCTTCGGCTCGAACACCTGATAGGCGATGCCTTCCCGCTCGCAATACGCCACCGCCTCCTCACGGCTGGCGAAGCGCAGCCGGATCTGGCTCTTCATGTCGGTCGAGGACGTCCAGCCCATCAGCGGCTCCACGACACGTGGCGCCTCCGGCTCGAATACCAGCATCCAGTCCTTGGTCTTGGCGGTACCGGACTGCATCGCAGTCCGGGCCGGTTTGTAGATCCGTGCGGTCATGATGCCTGCCAAATCCCCTCATGTGACGGCGGAACGGTTGGTCGGGGCAGCAGGATTCGAACCTGCGACCCTCTGCTCCCAAAGCAGATGCGCTACCAGGCTGCGCTATGCCCCGATCCGGGCCGACATCGGAGCATGAATAGGGACTTTGCGGCGGCGCCGCAAGCAGACCGGCATGACGGACGGCCGGGCTCGCGAAAAATCCCGGCGGCGGTGCCGCCAGTCGGGCGCTACCGGTCGGAAAACAGCGGATGGGCGACCTTGTCGCCCGCCTTGATGCCGAGCTTCTTCGCGGTCCCGGCGATCACCTCGAATACGCCGCGAACCGGTCCACCCGACGGGATGGTCCGCTCGGACAGGGGCTCGGTGTTTTCGGCGATGCGCCGGATCGTTCCATCGCCGTTGATGAAGATCATGTCGAGCGGGATGTAGGTATTGCGCATCCACATCGAGACGTTCTGATCGGGTTTGAAGTCGAACAGCATGCCGGTCCCTTCCGGCATTTCCTTGCGGAACATCAGCCCCTTCTGCCGCTCCTCGTCGGTCCTGGCCATTTCCACGGTGAACACATGGACGCCGTTCTGGGTGACGATCTCGAGTGTCCCCTCGTCGGCGGCGCGCGCAGCATGGCCAGCGAGCAACACCAGTACGAATAAAACCACCGCCAGCAGGCGCCGCTGGCCCGGCACAAAATCCCATGATGCAGACCGTAACGACATCACGCCAACCGCCTTGCCGCGCAATCGACCGCGCGAGACAATCCGTCCGCGCCAGTCATGTTCCAGTGTCCGGATTGACACTTGTATCCGTGTTCAGCGGCCGCTTTTACAAGCGTCCGCGCTCAAGGACAAATAGCAAAGTCGGGATTTCAATGCAGCTCGGCGTCTGACGGCCGTGCCACGGCCGCTCCGCTCCCACTAGTGGGACGACGGGCCGTGCGATCCGCCGTCGGGATGCACTTCCGCGGCCATCAGACCTTTGGGACCCGGCCCAAAGCGGACCAGCACCGTCTGGCCGGGACGCAGCTCGGTCATGCCATAGCGGCGCAGGGTCTCCATATGGACGAAGATGTCCGGAGTTCCATCGCCGCGGGTGACAAAGCCGAAACCACGCAGGCGATTGAACCACTTGACGATGACGCGCTCGAGGCCCGACGTCGGAGTTACGGTGACATGCGTGCGCGGTGCCGGCATCTGCGCCGGATGAATCGCGGTGCTCTCATCCATCGAGAGAATGCGGAAGGCCTGTGCCCCTTTGGGGCGGTTCAGCACTTCGCAGACCACGCGCGCGCCCTCATAGGCGGTCTGGAAACCGTCCCGGCGAAGGCACGTCACATGAAGGAGCACATCGCCGGAACCATCGTCAGGGACGATGAAGCCGAAGCCCTTGGAGACATCGAACCATTTTATGGTGCCTGAGATTTCAACCAGGTCGGCAGCGGATTCGTCTGCCACCCCTGTGTGACGATCTGGCCCCAGATCGTAACCTGCACCGGACAACTTTGTCCCCATCTCGCCGGACGCCATGACCGCCGCGCCGCCGCTTCTGTTAGCGTCTCTTTCCGAACGCTTGAGACGAATCTCTTTCATCTCAAGAGTAACACTGACCGGTGTTTGTAAAAGGGGAAAATGCAGGCCGCAAACGATTACAGAGGCCCTGTGCAAAAGTATCTTGACACGAATCAGTGAGCGATAAGAGACGCTAGCGTATCGCCAATATCGTGGCGAATGACCAGATCGGCGATCGAATCGAACTCGGTCGGCTCTCTGTTGATAATCACGAGACGCGAACCGCTCTTTTTTGCTTGCAACGGAAAGCCCGCCGCAGGCCATACCACCAGCGACGATCCGATCGCGAGAAACAGGTCGCAATCCTGCGACCATTCCTGCGCCCGCTGCATCGCCTGTTCCGGCATTGCCTGTCCGAACGAGATTGTTGCGCTCTTGATGTAGCCGCCGCAATCGCAATCCGGCGCGCGCCCGCCCGCGGAATCGAATTTTTTCTTGATGTGTGTCAATTCGTACCGCTTCGCGCAGTCGAGGCAGGTCGCGAATGTGGTGTTGCCATGCAACTCGATCACATGTTCCGGTAGCACGCCCGCAGCCTGATGCAGATTGTCGATATTCTGCGTGATCACGCCCGGCGCCTTGCCCATTCGATAGAGCGAAGCCAGCGCGAGGTGCCCGCGTGTGGGCTTTGCCCGGCCGAAATACTCCTCCATCGCAAAGCGCCGCCGCCATGCTTCGTCGCGCATCTCGCTGCTGGCGAGAAACTGATCGAACGGAATCGGTTGCGTCTTGGTCCAAAGCCCGCCCGGCGAACGGAAATCGGGAATGCCGCTTTCGGTCGAGATACCGGCACCGGTGAACGGCACGATGCGTTCCGATTCGTCGATCAACTCGCGCAGCGAAGCGGTCGCGGTTTCAAGATCGGGCGCGATCATTCCTGGAGGCTTTCACGGTGCGGGCGTATCGATACGGCCGAATATGGCGTGAGGCGGCGGCGATACGCAACGGCTTGCGCTCGCCGCACCTGCCCACTAGGTGAGACACCTGCTGCATCTTCGAGATGGAACCCGAGCCCATGCGCTATCTTCACACCATGCTGCGCGTACGCGACCTCGACGCCGCGCTCGATTTCTACTGCAACAAGCTCGGGCTGAAGGAATCATTCCGCCGCGAGGATCCGAAGGGCCGTTACACCCTCGTCTTCCTGATGGCGCCGGACGACGAGGCCATGGTTGAGCAATCGAAGCGGCTCGGCCGGCCGGGCCCACTGCTGGAACTCACCCACAATTGGGACACCGAGGATTACAGCGAAGCGCGGCATTTCGGCCACCTCGCCTTCGAGGTCGACAATATCTACGAGACCTGCGAGCGGCTGATGAAGGCGGGCGTCATCATCAACCGGCCCCCGCGCGACGGCCAGATGGCCTTCGTCCGCTCGCCGGACCGCCAGTCGATCGAACTCCTGCAGAAGGGCAACGCCCTGCCGCCGGCGGAGCCCTGGGCCTCGATGCCGAATAC
>JAEZBA010000013.1 GCA_023430245.1 Pseudomonadota bacterium | reverse complement strand
GATGCCTTGGGCTGGACGCTTTGTGGCAGTTGCTGGGCTTTTTCCTGGGCTGGACCGGGTCGTCGGGCAATGGCCGCGCGCTCGGCATGGGCGAGGTGAAATTCTCCGGCCAGGTTCTGCCAAGCGTCCAGAAGGTGACCTACGGCCTCGAGATCAAGCGGGTGATGCGCTCGAAACTCGTCCTCGGGATCGCCGATGGCTGGCTCTCGGCCGACGGCACCGTGATCTACCGCGCCAGCGACCTGAAGGTCGGCCTGTTCAAGCAGGATGCACCGGCGGCGGCGGCCGGCTGATCCGGTACGCCTTGCGATATTGCGCGAGACCGGCCAAGTGTGCCTAACAAGCGTGCCCTCCATTGGGCTTACGATAAGCGCCCCTGATCATTGCGGGCGCTGGCGAGACATCTGACGAACGAGGCAGTCATGCGGCGAGTGGTCGTGACAGGGATGGGCATCGTCTCGTCCATCGGCAACAACACGCAGGAGGTTCTGGCCAGCCTGCACGAGGCGAAGTCGGGCATCTCGCGCGCCGACCAATTCGCCGATCACGGCTTCAAGTGCCAGGTCGCCGGCATTCCCAATATCGACGTCGAAAGCATGATCGATCGGCGCGCGATGCGTTTTCTCGGTCAGGGCGCCGCCTGGAACCATATCGCGATGGAGCAGGCGATCCGCGATGCCGGCGTCGAACAGGGCGACATCGTCAACGAACGCACCGGCATCATCATGGGATCGGGCGGACCGACCACCTCCACGATCGTGGAGGCCGCCGACATCACCCGCGAAAAAGGATCGCCCAAGCGCATCGGACCGTTCGCGGTGCCGAAGGCGATGTCGTCGACGGCGTCCGCAACGCTTGCGACCTGGTTCAAGATCAAGGGCGTGAATTATTCGATATCGTCCGCCTGCGCGACCTCCAACCACTGCATCGGCAATGCCGCCGAGATCATTCAATGGGGCAAGCAGGACATGATCTTCGCCGGCGGCTGCGAAGACCTGCACTGGACGCTGTCGAACCTATTCGATGCGATGGGTGCGATGTCGTCGAAATACAACGATACGCCTGCGACTGCATCGCGCGCTTATGACGAAGGCCGCGACGGCTTCGTAATTGCGGGCGGCGCCGGCGTGCTGGTGCTGGAAGAACTCGAACACGCCAAGGCGCGCGGCGCGAAAATCTACGCCGAGGTGGCGGGCTATGGCGCAACCTCCGACGGCCACGACATGGTGGCGCCTTCCGGCGAGGGCGCAGTGCGCTGCATGCGCATGGCGCTGCAGGGCGTGAAAGCGCCGGTCGATTACGTCAATCCGCACGCGACCGCGACCCCGGTCGGCGACGCGAAAGAAATCGAAGCGCTACGCGAAGTATTCGGCGACAAGTGTCCGCCAATCTCGGCGACCAAGTCGCTGACCGGCCATTCGCTCGGCGCCGCGGGGGTGCAGGAGGCCATCTACTCGCTGCTGATGATGAATAACGGCTTCATCTGCGAGAGCGCCAACATCCAGACCCTCGATCCGGCTTTTGCCGACATGCCGATCGTGCGCGAGCGCAGGGATAACGTGAAGCTCGGCTGCGTGCTGTCGAACTCGTTCGGTTTCGGCGGCACCAATGCCTCGGTTGTGTTCAAGCACCTTGACGCCTGAGCGCCGATGCGGCTCGTCGAGCAGGACATCGACTGGCATGACGGCAATCTCGTCGACGTCCATGTCGCGGGATTGCCGGGTGCGAAGCAGACCGTCCGGCTTTTCCTCGATCTCTATCCCGACGAGGAGGGCGTGGACCGTCGCAGGCGCTATCTCTGCACCGGCGAGGGGCTCACGCGCATCCTGTTCTCGGGCGAGACCGGCCGCATTCGCAAGCACAGCAAGTCCGGTAATATCGATTTCATGCGCGTCGAGACCGGCGACGACACCGAGATCCTGACCGTCACCCTGTTCGGCGGGGTGGTGGAAGCCGAAGCGCAAAGTTTTCATCTGACAGAAGCTGCCATCAAATGACAAAACTCATGCAGGGAAAACGCGGCCTCATCATGGGCGTCGCAAACGACCACTCGATCGCCTGGGGCATTGCCAAGACGCTTGCGGAGCATGGCGCCGAGTTGTGCTTCACCTATCAGGGCGATGCGCTGCTGAAGCGCGTGAAGCCGCTGGCGCAATCGGCGGGCTCCGATTTTCTGCTGCCCTGCGACGTCGAGGATATCTCGACCGTCGATGCGGTGTTCGACGCGATGAAACAGAAATGGGGCACGATTGATTTCTTCGTCCACGCGGTCGGCTTCTCGGACAAGAACGAATTGAAGGGGCGCTTCTGCGACTCCTCGCGCGAGAATTTCGTGCGCACCATGGTGATCTCGTGCTTCTCGTTTGCCGAAGGCGCCAAGCGCGCGGCCGCGCTGATGCCGAATGGCGGATCGATGCTGACGCTGACCTATAATGGCGGCGATCGCGCGATGCCGAATTACAATGTGATGGGACTTGCGAAAGCGGCGCTAGAATCGTCGGTGCGCTATCTCGCGGTCGACTTCGGCAAGCAGCGCATCCGTGTGAATGCGATCTCCGCGGGGCCGATCCGCACGCTGGCCGGCGCTGGCATTCACGATGCGCGCTACATGTTCGCGTTCCAGCAGCGGCATTCGCCGCTCGGCCGCGGTGTGACGTTGGAAGAACTCGGCGGCGCGGGGCTTTATCTCTGTTCCGATCTGTCGACCGGCGTGACTGGCGAAATCCATTTCGTCGATTCAGGTTACAATGTGATCGCGATGCCGCTGCCGGATGCGTTGCGCGCGGAAGCTGACGGAAAAGACGGCGAATGAGTGGTGGCGATTTTAGGCGCCATTGTTGCTCCGTCACCCTGAGG
>JAEZBA010000129.1 GCA_023430245.1 Pseudomonadota bacterium | reverse complement strand
ACGCGCGGCGCGCTGGTCGGCATCATTTCCGAAGGCGACTTGGTGCGCCGGGCTGAAACCGGAACCGAACGCAAGTCGTCGTGGTGGCTCAATTTCGTGTCCGGCGCCGACCAGCAAGCCTATGATTTCATCAAGGCGCACGGCACCAAGGTGTCGGATGTGATGTCGAAAGACGTAGTGGTGGCGAAGCCCGACACGCCATTGCGTGAGGTCGCGCGCCTGCTCGAGGCCAACCGGATCAAACGGGTGCCGGTGGTGGAAGGCGACCTCATTGTCGGTGTGGTCAGCCGCGCCAACCTGCTGCAGGCCCTGGCCAGCGCGAAGCCACATGCCGCCTCTGCCCAGCCCTCCGATACCGAATTGCGCGACACCATTATCGAGCGCTTGTCGGCGCAATCATGGTCGCATCCAAGTCTCCTCAACCCCATCGTCACCGACGGCGTCGTCGACCTCTGGGGGATGGTGCTGTCCCCGACCGAACGCAATGCCGTCCGGGTGCTGGTCGAGGAGACGCCGGGCGTGCGGGGTGTGAACGATCATCTCGCCGTCCGCCGGATCGCCAGCGGCGTCTGACCCTCCGCGATCGCAAGAGGCCGGCCCGCGACGGATTAGGTCATCGCGGCCGGCGCGCCCTCCCCGCCCGACGGCTCATGGTTAAATGCGCCTCATCCTTAACCAATTGAAAACCGGATTTCGCCAAAGTCTTGCCTAGCTGAGGCCCTTCCCGGCCTCCAGTTTGTCACGCGTCTGGATTGAAATCGGGGTGGGTATGCGGCGGCTGGGGGTAGCTGTTGCGATCTTGTGTGTTTCGACGCTCTCGGCCTTCGCCGATCTGCGCATCACGCGCGACCACGGCGGCGAGGTCGAGAAATACAAGGCGAAGTACAAGCAGATCGCTGCGCGCGGCGAACGCGTCATCATCGACGGAATCTGCAATTCGGCCTGCACGCTGGTGATCGGCATTGTGCCGCGCAACAAGATTTGCGTCACCCCGCGCGCCAGCCTTGGCTTCCACCAGGCTTATACGATGGTGAACTGGCCGATCCGCAAGAAGGTAGCCCATGCGGCCGGTACCCGCGACCTGCTCTCGTATTATTCCGAACCGGTGCTGGACTGGATCGACCGCAACGGCGGCCTCACCCCGGAGATGAAGGTGGTGAAGAACGGCCCCGATCTCTGGGCGATGCTGCTGCCCTGCCCGGAAGAATGGTAGCGCGCCGCCTCGCCTACTCGAACATCTTGTCGACCGGCACCCGGTAGCCATTCGCCAACCGGTTGGTTTCGTTCGCCATACCGGTGACGGCCATCACCTCGCCGAACATCGCGTCGGTCATGCCGGCCTTGCGCGCCGCCGCTGTGTGGCTTGCGATGCAATAGCCGCAGCCATTGGTGACGCTGACCGCGAGATAGATCATCTCCTTGGTCAATGGATCGAGTGCGCCTGGCGCCATCACCTCCTTCACGCTCTCCCAGGTGCGCTTGAGCAATGCCGGATCGCGCGCGAGATATTTCCAGAAATTGTTCACGTCCGGCACATTGCGCGACGACTTGATGTCGTCGAACACCGCGCGGACTTCGGCTGACGCGTCTTCGTACTGAATCGGAGATGATGGCATGGGGCTTCCGGATGACGTGTGCGCAGCACAATGCTGGGACGCACATGGTTAACAAGTGTGCGACATTCTGGCTCATCGTCACAAGGCCATAACGCGCGTTTGGCGCTGACAAATCAGCAATTCCGAGCGGCCGCGGCGCCGGCGCGCGACGTCACAGGCTGTGAAAACAGCGGTGTCTGTTAACCTTTTGCCCTTCCACCGCCATATTTTGAAAGCGAACTCTCACGCATGCGACGGGGGTCCTGCGTTTTGTAGCGTCGCGATTAGCGTATCGATTTTTGCGGCAAGTTATTTTGGGGGGACTTATGCGGGGCATCGTCGCATCGCTCTACCTTGCATGCGCAACAATCGCAGCAGCAACCGTCATCGGCACACCGGCCATCGCGTATCAGGCGCCGGTCGAGCAAATCAAAGTCGCGCTCGGCGACCCGATCAACCGCAGCCGCGACATCGCCTATGAAACCGACCTCTATTGTCTCGCGCTCGCGGTCTATTTCGAAGGCGGATCGACCGACGAATCCGAAGAAGGCCAGCGCCACATCGCCCATGTCGTGGTCGAGCGCGCCAAGGCCAACCGGAAGATCTGGGGCGGCAACAAGATCTGCGACGTCGTGTTCTACAAGCGCGGCAAGGTCTGCCAGTTTTCCTTTGCCTGCCTTGCGATCGAAAAGCGCACGGCGCGCGGCGGGAAGGCCTGGCGCTATTCCATGGAGATCGCGCGCGACGAGATCGAGGGCCGTAGCGGCCTCGAGGACCGGTTGCTGCGCTATTACATGAATGCGTCGCTGACGCCGCCGAAAAACGCCTGCCGCTTCCGCAAGGAATTCGTGCCGGTGGTGCAGGTCGGGCGGCATGAATTCTTCCGCGAGGCCACCCGCGCCGAGCGCCGCGCGCTCGAAAAAGCCGAGCACGAGGAGTGCAAGAAATACGAAGCGTCGCTGAAGAAGAAAAAGACCGCCAAGAACAAGAAGGGTAAGGCGGACACCAAACTCGCCGGCAAGAAGAGCAAGTCCGGGAAAGATGTCGCCTCGGCGGCGAAGAAGCAGCCACCGAAAAAGGTCAACGTGGCGAAACGGTAGGCTCGTCTCCGGTCATTCCCGCGTAAGCGGAAAATCAGACGCTGGCTCTGGCTCTCCGCTGTCGCCTGGACCCGCGCCATCGGATCGGTAGGCCGGTTGAAAAATCAGAACGAATAGCGCTTTCCGACCGCGGTTGGCGCCAACACCCGGTCGCCGAACGCATTCGCCAGCGCCGTCATCGCCTGCCAGCCCGTGCAATGCCCGGCCGCGATTGTGCTCAGGCCGAACTGTTTCAGATCGCCGACAGTCTGCGGGATCACTGCTTCATTGGCGCCGGACAGGTGAAGTCCGCCCATGATCGCGTGCAGCGGCACGCCAGGGAAGCTGGCGCGCGCATGGTGCAGCACGTTGACGATGCCGGCATGCGAACAGGCCGACAGCACCACCAGCCCCTTCCCTTTCACATGGATGCCGAGCCAGCGCTCGTCGATCAGAAGTTCGTCCGGCTCCCAGCCCTGCCCGTCTGCGGTGCGGCGGACCTGCCCGGGATAGCCGCGTTCATAGGCGGTGACCCGCGGAATTTCGCCGCTGACATGGATCATGCCGTCGAGCAGCGAATGGGG
>JAEZBA010000122.1 GCA_023430245.1 Pseudomonadota bacterium | reverse complement strand
GGATCGGATCGCAGGGGCCGGTCATGCCGCGGCCGTCGCGGCGCCACGGGCCCAGCCATCGAGGTCTGAGAGCGCACGCGCGGTAAGAGCCCGCTTTTTCGCCTGTGTCTTCGCGGTCCCGCGCAGCCGCTCGCCCGTTTCCGACCGCGTCGGCGCCTGCGTGAGCGGTGGGAACAGGCCGAAATTGATGTTCATCGGCTGGAAACTGCGCGGGCCGGCATCGATGGTCTCGATATGGCCTCCGGTGATGTGCCCGAGCAGCGCGCCATGCGCCGTGGTGGGGGGCGGCGGCGTCGCCGGAATCCCGATCCGCTCGGCGGCGGCAAAGCGGCCGGCGAGCAGGCCGATCGCTGCGGATTCGACGTAACCTTCGCAGCCGGTGATCTGGCCGGCGAAGCGCAGGCGCGGCATCGCCCGCAGCCGCAATTGCGGGTCGAGGAGTACCGGTGAATTCAGGTAGGTATTGCGGTGCAGCCCGCCCAGCCGGGCGAATTCGGCGCCTTCGAGCCCGGGAATGGTCCGGAACAGCCGCACCTGCTCGCCATGTTTCAATTTGGTCTGGAACCCGACCATATTGAAGAGGGTACCGAGCTTGTTGTCCTGGCGCAGCTGGACCACGGCATAGGCCTTGCGATCGGGGGCGTGCGGATTGGTCAGCCCGAATGGCTTCATCGGACCGTGCCGCAGCGTCTCCCGGCCGCGTTCCGCCATCACCTCGATCGGCAGGCAGCCGTCGAAATAGGGTGTCGAGGCCTCCCACTCATGAAACGAAACTTTGTCCGCAGCGACCAGGGCATCGATGAAAGCGTCGTACTGGGCGCGGTCCAGCGGGCAATTGACGTAGTCGGCGCCCGAGCCGCCGGGGCCCGGCTTGTCGTATCGCGATTGCAGCCACGCCACCGACATGTCGATGCTCTCGCGATGCACGATTGGCGCAATGGCGTCGAAGAAGGCCAGCGACTTCTCGCCGGTGAGATTACGGATCGAGTCGGCCAAGGCGGGTGAGGTGAGGGGGCCGGTCGCGATGATGACGTTGTCCCAGTCGGCCGGCGGGATGCCGTCTATTTCATTGCGGTCCAACTCGATCAACGGATGGGCTTCGATCGCGCGCGTGACCGCTGCGGAAAAGCCGTTGCGGTCGACTGCGAGCGCGCCGCCGGCCGGCACCTGGTTCTCGTCTGCCGCACGCATGATCAGCGAGCCGATCCGGCGCATCTCCTCGTGCAATACGCCGATCGCGCTGGTCTCGCGATCATCAGAGCGGAAGGAATTGGAACAGACCAGCTCGGCAAGGCCGTCGGTCTGATGCGCCGCGGTTTGTCGGGCGGGCCGCATTTCATGCAGCACCACAGGCACGCCGTGGCCGGCGATCTGCCAGGCCGCTTCGCATCCGGCGAGGCCGCCGCCGACGATATGGACGGGGTTGATACGCGACATGGCGCCTCCCTAGGGGAAGCGGAGCGCCTCGGCAATAAGAAGCCGATCAGGCCGAACAGGCGGACATACTCTTCGGCTGGCTGTGCCACAAAAGGCGACGCCCAGCCTGGTCAGGCTGGGCGTTGGCTTTAGGTTGAGCTGATTGAGAATTTTCAATCAGGCCGCGCGCTCGGCATTATCCCAGGCGATACGCGGGATGTCGGAACGGCTGATTCCGATGTCGGCGAGCTCACGGTCGCCCAGACGGGACAGCTCCTGGAGGCTGTTTCCATAGGCGCGCCACTGGCGCAGGAAGCGGAAGAAGTGGGAGAGAAACATGGCTGGCATCCCTTTGAAAGATCAGAAGAACCGCAACTGATTCTGAAAACAAAATAGTACTCAATGGTGCGGTGCAACAGATTTTATGTTGCGATGCAGCTATGCGGCCTTTGCATAATGAGGGTCACATTTCGTTAAACTTTGACCTAAATTGAGCGCGTAATGAGCAAATTGCCCCCGAAAGAAGCGTCCGAGTGTCCGGAATTTGCATAGGTCCAAAGGGCGCTTCTTGCGAGCTGGGTTGTTCCCAGCCGCGTCCATTCAGCCGCGCAGGCAGGGATCAGGCCGGTCGGACACCGGGCTGGCCGCTGGGGGGAAACAGGAACTCGACCCCGCCGGATTCGAGTGCCGCCTGAAGCGGCTTGAGAGCGTCTTCCCGCCCCGGCGGGGCTCCATTCATCTCCTCGAGCCGACGGATGGTCGAACTCGATACATTTGCCGCTTGCGAGAGCTCGCGCACCGACCAATTGAGGATCCCGCGCGCGGCACGCAATTGGGCGCCGGTCAGTACGGCGTTCGCCGTATCCTGAGACGCCGGCCAAATCTTGCGGTCCTGGATATCCGAAGACAGGCCGACCCATTCGCGCACGGCGCCTGTTTCCAGCACGATCGGCGCGGCGCGCGACAGCATCCAGCGGTATTCGCCATCCGGCTGGTGCACGCGATGCTCGACTTCGTAATCCCGTTTTGTTGTCAGCGCCTCGGACCATGCCTGGATGGTCTGTTCGCGATCGTCAGGGTGAACCAGGTCGATCCAGCGCAGCCCCAGCAAGGCGGCCGGATTCTCGCCGCGAAGCTCGCGCCAGTTGCGGATGTCGAGAATCTTTCCGTCGGAATCCGCAGTCCAGACGAACGCGTTGGTGGCCGACACCAGCGCCCGGAATCGGGAATCCGCGGCGTCTTTGGCGAGGGCCATTTCTCGCTGTGACGTGACGTCGAGCATGACGCCGAAGGCCCGTGTGGGTTTTCCTGATTTGTTGAGGTG
>JAEZBA010000115.1 GCA_023430245.1 Pseudomonadota bacterium | reverse complement strand
GATCTGGTATTCCTTGTCGGTCAGCGTCAGCGCCGGAGCCACGGTGATGGAATCGCCGGTGTGCACGCCCATCGGGTCGACGTTCTCGATTGAGCACACGATGATGCAGTTGTCCGCCTTGTCGCGCACGACCTCCATCTCGAACTCCATCCAGCCGAGCACCGATTCCTCGATGAGCACCTCGGTGGTCGGCGAGGCGTCGAGGCCGGAGCGCACGATGTCGAAGAACTCGGCCTGGTTGTAGGCGATGCCGCCGCCCGTGCCGCCCAGCGTGAAGGAGGGGCGGATGATCGCCGGCAGGCCGGTGACGTCGAGCGCCTGCGCGGCGACGCCCATCCCGTGCGCGATGTAGCGCTGCTTGCGGTCGCCCTCGCCGAGGTTCCACTCGGTCTCCAGCGCGTCGAGCGCCGCGTCGAGATCCGGCGGATTGGAGGCCTTGAGTTCGGCGCGGCGCGCCTCGTGCAGCTTGCGGTCGGCGTCCTTCACGTCGGTCGCGTTGGCAAGCATGGAGCGCGGCGTTTCGAGCCCGATCTTGGCCATCGCCTCGCGGAACAGGGCGCGGTCCTCGGCCTTGTCGATCGCATGGGCATCGGCGCCGATCATCTCGACGCCATAGCGCTCCAGCACCCCCATGCGCCTGAGCGACAGTGCCGTGTTGAGCGCCGTCTGGCCGCCCATGGTGGGCAGCAGCGCGTCGGGCCGCTCCTTGGCGATGATCTTGGCGACCACCTCCGGCGTGATCGGCTCGATATAGGTGGCGTCGGCCAGTTCCGGATCGGTCATGATCGTGGCCGGATTGGAATTGACCAGAACGATCCGGTAGCCTTCTTCGCGGAGCGCCTTGCAGGCCTGGGTGCCGGAATAGTCGAACTCGCAGGCCTGTCCGATGACGATTGGGCCTGCGCCGATGATCAGGATCGATTTGATGTCGGTTCTTTTGGGCATCGGCTCCGCTACATATCCGGGGGCGGCTCGCGCATAAAAAAAGGGCGCGCCTTGCGCGCGTCCTTGGCCACCGGGCGGGACGGCTGTTGCCCCGCGCGGGCCGGTGTCTAGACCAGAATCGGACCTGGGGGAAGGCAAAAGCGGCCGATTCCCGCAACTTTCAGGGCTGCTTTGCGTTGATGGAACAGGCTTGCCTCCGGCTGGCCGCGCACCGGTCTCCGGACCAGTATTTTGGCCCACCCGGGATTGCATGTCCGTCCAGGCGCAAAAATCTCAAACCTTGGAAACTCGCACCACCCCGTTATGGGTGCGGGGCCTTGTCGTGGCGGCCGCCTATGCGGCCGAGCGGTTTGGCGCTGGCCCGGCGTCGGCAAACGCGCCCCGGCCACGCCCCGAAATGCCGCGCGCTGCGGATTTGGAAGCGCCGTCCGGCGGCGACGCCGGTGCCCGGGAGAAACCCGCATTCTTCGGTGAAACCAAGCTCGACGGCACACCCGCCGACCAGCGCGATCGCGCGGCCGAACCCGGTCGCGGCCGGGGCGCCAAGTCTCCGCTCCAGATCCCGCTGACGGGCTGGAAGGATATTGGATGGCGCGTCGTCGCCGGGATCGGCAATGACCGCCTGCTGGCGGTCGCGGCTGGCGTCGTCTTCTATGGATTGCTCGCCTTGTTTCCGGCCATTACCGCGCTGGTATCCTCGTATGCGCTGTTTTCCGAGGCCGCGACCATTTCGCGCCATCTGACGTCCCTCGCCGCGTTGATGCCACAGGGCGCTTTCGGGATTGTGGAAGAACAGATCACCCGGATCGCGCAAGGCAGCAGTGGCGGGCTGAGCACGGCATTCATCGTCGGCTTTCTGATCGCGTTGTGGAGCGCCAATGCCGGCATGAAGGCGATGATCGATGCATTGAACGTGATCTATGGCGAGACCGAGAAACGCGGCTTCATCAAGCTCAATCTTTTGACTCTCGCGCTGACCCTGGCCGGGCTGGTGTTTCTGCTGCTGGCGATCAGCGCAGTGATCGTGCTGCCGCTGGTTTTCGCATGGCTCGGCATCGGTGGCTGGGCCGAATGGGCTTTCGCCTGGCTGCGTTGGCCTGCGATCATGATCGTCATCGTGCTGGGACTCGCCGTGCTCTATCGCTTCGGCCCGAGCCGCGAAAGCGCGCAATGGCGCTGGCTGAGTGTCGGTGCCGTGGTTGCGATGGTGTTGTGGCTCGCGGGCTCGGCCCTGTTCTCGTGGTACCTGTCGAGTTTCGCCGATTATAATGCGACCTATGGGTCGCTCGGAGCCGGTATTGGCTTGATGATGTGGCTGTGGCTCACCACCATCTCGATCCTTCTCGGCGGCGAAATCAACGCCGAGATCGAGCATCAGACCGCACGCGACACCACCACCGGGGAACCGGTGCCACTTGGTACACGCGGCGCGGCGATGGCGGACAATGTCGGCCCGGCGCAATAGCAACAAAAGGGATTGCGACACGATGGAAGATGGCAGTACGACAAAGCGGCAAGCCGTGTTTCCGTCGGGTCGCAGGGCTCTATACGACAAGCACCGCTATTCGGCCGCCATACGCTCGGGCAATCTTCTGTTTGTGTCCGGTCAGGTTGGCAGTCGCGACGATGGCAGTCCGGAGCCGGATTTCAAGCGACAGGTCGAGCTGGCCTTCGACAATCTCCGCGCCACGCTGGCGGCCGCAGGTTGCGGACTGGACGACATCGTCGATGTGACAACCTTTCATACTGATCCGGGCAGCCAGTTCGACACGGTCCTTGAGATCAAGAACACGATGTTCCCCGAGCCGCCGTATCCCGCCTGGACGGCAGTCGGCGTCACTTGGCTTGCGGGCTTCGATTTCGAAATCAAGGTCATTGCCCGCATCCCTGAAAGGGCTTGATGGCGTCCCGGGCGACGCCCGAACGGCCGGGTTGGGCGGAAGTGACGGTTGGCTTATCGTTCTCAGCGTGATCGGCTTCGGCGGAGGCGGGTTGATCGCGCAACTGCCTCTCGAACCTGTTTTCATCGGCCTTGTCTTTACCGGGCTCACCGGCGTTGCGGGTCTGGCCGGTTTTTACGCGGCATTTTTCCTCCGTATTCGATCGCTGACCGCGTTCGGTGTTCGGCCGACCTCCATACGGTGGCTGATCATCGCAGTGGGAGTCGGATTGATCGCCTTCGTCTCCAAAAGTGCGGCGATCCTGCTCTACATCCAGATGACAGGAGATAGCACCAGCCCGCAGGATATTTACGCCACCGGTGCGAGCGGTGGATTATGGACCGCGATACTGGCGACCTGCTTCTTGTCGTTCCTGACTCCGCTCGGCGAAGAATTCGTGTTCCGCGGCGTCGTCGCCAGCGCCCTGCTTCGCTACGGCGCGTTTGTGGGTGTCGTTGGCAGCGCTCTCATCTTTGCGATCTTTCATGGCGTCAACGTCGTGTTTCCCGCAGCCCTCGTCGTCGGTCTGGTGGCGGGCGAAATTTTTCGCCGCAGCGGATCGGTGTGGCCAGCCTTCGTCGTCCATGCCGTTGTCAATCTGCCGACCATTCCGGTGATGGTTCTGGCGCGTGTCGCGCAGTCTCAGTGAATGCCTTCCTCAGCAAATACCCGGGGCAGGTCAACGACATGGAAACCTCTCGGCTGTGACGGCGTTGAGCCGCATGGCAAAAGAACCGATCCAACCACCCAAGCCGCCGGCGGAAGTGCCCGAAAAGCCCTATCCGGTCGAAAGTCCACCCGAGCCGCACCCGAATGAAGATCTGCCGCTCGTCGACCCGGTACCGCCGGACAAAGAATTGCCGCGCATGCAGGAACAGGGCGCACGCGGCTCGATGAAGCGCGACCAGCCGTCGCAACCGAATGGCGCTCCGGATCAGCAGCCCGGGGCCGTACGCGGAATTTGAGGCGCGTGCTTAGCCGCTCAATAATCCAGTCTCACGTTATCGAATAAAGAACCCGGCTCGCGCCGGGTTCTTTCATATCGTCTGATCGTTTGGAACCTCGGATGGTGCGTCTCGCTAGTACGCCCACGACGTTCCGTAATAATCCGAAACCTTGCGGCCGCGCGCCGGATCGCTCCAGTCCCAGTCATTCTCATTGGCGTATTTCGGCGCGCCCTTGAGCTGGTCCTCGGTGATATGCGTCTGATAGCCGCCCAGTTCGGTATTGTATTTCAACGATGCCCACGGCAGCGGATAATGCTCGTCGCCGATGCCCAGAAAGCCGCCGAAGCTCAGCACCGCATAATCGACTTTCCCGGAGCGCTTTCCGATCATCACACGCTCGATCGAGCCGATCTTGTTGCCGTCGGCGCCGTAGACATTCGTTCCTTCCACCTTGTCGCTGCCGATCAGGTCGTAGGTTTCTCTGCTCATGGATGCTCCTCCTGTTGCGTTACAGAATGAAGCAACGAGGCGCCCTATGGTTCCGCTGTGTCATTTTACGCATGGGAACGTGGCGAGCAGTGGCAACGTTGGCCTGGTGCGGAAATCATTCCGCAAGGGAGCAGAAAAGCCATGAGCCAGAACAATCAGCAGAATCAGCAAGGCGGACAGGGCGGGCAGCAGGGCGGCCAGCACGACCGCGACCGCGACAATCAGCAGCAACGCCAGAACCCGGGCCAGGGTGGCCAACAGGGCGGTCAACAAGGTGGCGAGCAGGATCGCCAGCCGGGCCAGGGCGGACGGCAGAGCGATCAGAGCCGTTAGGCATCGCCAACACTGACACAGCCCGGAAATGAAAAGGCGGGACTCGAACGGTCATCGAGTCCCGCCTTCGAAACTGGAGGCCCGGCCTGGATTCGAACCAGGCTAAGATAAGGTCTTGCAGGACCTTTTGCGTCTCCGCTCCGCCACCGGGCCAACGCCGACGATAACGGAGCGGTGATTGCGGGCAAGCACAGCACGGCCCTACAGCTAACGTTTATGCTGAATACACTCTGTTAGGGTTAACTCGCCGCCGGTTCCTTGCTTGCAACAAAGCTCATCCGCGTCTGCAGATGTCCGATATTGCGCGCGGCACGCTCGCTCCTGAAACCCGCGGCCACCAGCTTGGCCGTCATCTCCCGTTCGCTGTAGCGCGTCAGCCCCGCATTCTTGCGCAGCTTCGCGTAATCCGAGAATACCGTGCGCATGAGACCGCGGAGTGCGGCGAGGAAAAAGCCGTCGCGCCATCCAAAGCGCAGCAACGCCAGCGCATCCTTCCAGGCGGGCGTATCGGGCTGAACCACAT
>JAEZBA010000040.1 GCA_023430245.1 Pseudomonadota bacterium | reverse complement strand
AGAATGACCGCGTCGATGACATGAATAACGCCATTATCGGCGGCGATATCGGCTGTCACGACTTTCGCATTGTCGACCATGACGCCGCCCTTGGTTGCGTCGACCTTTACCGATTGCCCCTGAACGGTCTTTGCGTCCGTGACCTTGCCCGCAAGCGAGGTGCTCATGACCTTGCCGGGCACGACATGGTAGGTCAGAATCCCGACCAGCTTTGCCTTGTTTTCCGGCTTGAGCAGGCTTTCGACCGTGCCGGCGGGGAGCTTCTTGAAGGCTTCATCGGTCGGCGCAAACACGGTGAAAGGACCCGCTCCCTTCAAGGTGTCGACGAGACCGGCGGCCTTGAGCGCTGCGGCGAGCGTGTTGAACTGCCCGGCCTTGACAGCGGTATCGACGATATCGGCGGCAGACGCCGTACCCGCACCGAATGTCAGGGCAAAGCACAGAGCGACACTCCGAAGCGAAAGACGATTCATTGAAGAGCTCCTGTTGTTTACAAAGAGAGTTTTCGATGATGGATGATCCGGCCCGGACTCGCGGACGCCGACGCTGATCGCCGACAATCACGATTGGGCAGATGGCTCAGTTACGAGCGGGAGCGCGTCTGGTTTTGATGTTCACGGGTTCGTTATTGCGCACGCATACCGCCAGCCTGCGACATTCGGACACGCGCGTTTGGTGAGCTTACTCTTGGCGTGGCACGTCGGAAGGGATGTCATCTGACGCCGATTGCGGTGAGGTGACCGCAAGCCTCGCGCTACGGGCGTGAACAGGTTACCGCAATGGCATCGAGAACGCGCTCCGGCGTGATCGGCTGCTGCATCACTGTTGCAGCGAATGGCGACAGCGCATCGTTCACCGCACCCCAGACCGCGGCCGCCGCGGCTACTGTCCCCGCCTCGCCGACGCCGCGCGCGCCGAGCTGCGTTTCGCCAATTGGCGTCTCGATATGGGCGACGTGAATGTCCGGCATCTCCGCGGCCATCGGCACAAGATAATCTGCCAATGTTCCGTTCTCGAGCTGCGCGTTCTCGTTATAGATGCATTCTTCGTAAAGCGCCGCGCCAATCCCCTGCACGACACCGCCGCGAATCTGTTCGTCCACCAGCAGCGGGTTGATCACGGTGCCGCAGTCGTCGACCACCCAGAATCCGAGCAACCTGACGGTGCCGAGTCCCGGATCGACTTCGACATGGGCGGCCTGCACGCCATTCGATGCAAGATATGGCAGATTGCGCGATGTAAATCGCTCGGTGACATCGAGCGGCGGAAGCTCATCCAGCGGAATCGTGTGCGACTTGAAATGCGCCGCCGCCGCCACATCCGCAAGCGAGAGCTGGGCAAGGCCGGCGGCGTTGACGACGATCCCGGATTCGATCCGCAGATCATCGGGTTGCGCTTGTAGCATCGAACCCGCTATCGCGAGGACGCTGGCCCGGAGTTGACGCGCGGCGCGCAGAGCCGATTCGCCCCCCAGAGCAGTCCCGCGCGACGCCCAGGCACCACCGCCGAACGGCGCGGCTGTTGTATCGCCGTTGACAACGTCCACGGCATCGACACCGACCCCCAGGGTCGTTCCAACAATCTGCCGCAACGCAGTCAGCGTGCCCTGTCCCTGATCGGTTACGCTGGTCGCACAGCGGATCTCTCCATTGGGTTCGAGCGAGAGCCGGCAGGTCTCGTGCGCCGAGACGCGAACATCCAGCGGGCCATAGAGTTGCGGCCCGACGCCGGTCTGCTCGATGAAGGCCGCGAGACCGATCCCACGAAAGATGCCGCGTTCGCGAAGGGCTTTTTGCTCGGTACGCAAGGTATCGTATTTCATCAGCGACAGCAGCCGGTCGTGGCAGCGATCGAGCGACAGTTCGCTCAGCGCAATGCCGGCAACGCTGCGCGAAAGCTTTTCACCGGATGCAGCATAATTGCGGCGGCGAAGCTCCGCCGGATCGAGGCCCAATCCGCGCGCAGCAAGGTCGATCAGCTGTTCGGTGACGGTACAGGCAACAGGCTGACCAACCGCGCGCAACACCCCGCTCGGCGTCTTGTTCTGGAAATAGCTCCGCAGCCGGCCGTTGAAGCTTTGCAGTCGATACGGCGCTGCTGACATGTGGACCGACTGCAATCCCTCGCCGAGGCTGCCGCGCGGATAGGACGAGTAGGCGCCCATGCCGTGCAGCACGGACACGTCCATTGCCAGCATCGCGCCATCCGCATTGACCGCGAGCCGGCCTTTGACCTTCATCTCGCGCGCATGCACGTCGCTGACGAAGGACTCCAGCCGGTCGGCGACGAACTTCACCGGACGTCCAAGCAGAATCGCGATTGCGGCAACGGCCATCTCGTCGGGATAGGCCGCGAGCTTCATGCCGAAAGCGCCGCCGACATCCGGGGTAACGACCCGCACATTCGCGAACGGCAGGCCGAATTGCGCGGCAAAAATATCGCGCATCTG
This sequence comes from Pseudomonadota bacterium, assembly GCA_023430245.1. Taxonomy (GTDB): domain Bacteria; phylum Pseudomonadota; class Alphaproteobacteria; order Rhizobiales; family Xanthobacteraceae; genus Pseudorhodoplanes. Next base: position 2,472 of record JAEZBA010000040.1, on the reverse strand, counting down.
GTTCGGCACCTGATGCGAATGATAAACTGTGAGTCTGCGCAGGCGCGGATCGAAATCGGCCAGGATGACGCGTGGCTCGAGCGTGACACCGGTCTGACGGCCAAACGTGAAGTCGTGCTCGACCACGAGATCGGCCACGCCAAAGGCGGCATGCGGATCGCCGGCCGAGAAATTATGGTCGAGACCGAGATTGGCCGGAAGCTCGCTGTTGACCTTGTCTGCGTGCGAATGGGCTGCGGCTTCCGGCGAACCGATTGCCGACAACTCCTTCCATTCGATCACGATGCGTTCGATCGCATCTTCGGCCTGCGCACGGCTGGCGGCCACCACTGCCACGACCGGTTCACCCTGCCAGGTGACCTCATGCCGGGCGAGCGGAAATTGCGACGGCGAGACATGGTTCGGCAACGCGGCGAGCCTGGTCTGCCATGGCTTGCACACGCTTTCGAGGTCCGCGGCCGTGACCACGGCGATCACGCCCGGCGACGAGCCCGCGCCTGCCGTTTCGATGGATTCAATTGTGGCATGGGCGTACGGGCTTCTCAGGAAGGCAACGTGGCCGGCATCATTACCGATGTCGTCGGTATACCGACCGCGCCCCTCCACGAGCCGTCGCGCTTCAGGACGCGTAATCCGCGCACCGATCAGGCCGTCGACCTTGGTCACGATGCCCCCTCTGCGCGGCGGATCATCACCGACTCGATGGCATCGACGATCGCCTGATAACCGGTGCAGCGGCAGTAATTGCCCGAGAGCCCGTCGCGGATCGCCTCGCGCGAGAGCCTCGGGCCGCGCAACATCTCGGTGGCCGTCGCCAACATACCGGGCGTGCAATAGCCACATTGCAGTGCGTTGCGCCGGACAAATTCATCCTGCAGGTCGGCGATGATGCCGCTTGCGGTCAGGCCTTCTACCGTGTCGACGCGGCAGCCATCGGCTTGCACCGCAAGCATCAGGCAACTGCGCACCGAATGTCCGTCGATCAGGACATTGCACGCACCGCACACACCATGCTCGCAGCCGATATGCGTAGCCGTCTTGCCCAGACCATGCCGGATGAAGTCCGCGAGATGGGTGCGTGCGTCGACCTCCGCGGTCGTGGTCACGCCGTTGAGAACGAACGAGATCACGTGCCGCTCTGGCGCGTCAGACATTGAGCACCGTCCGCATATCCATGAAGGCGCGGCGCAGCAATTCGGCAGCCTGCCGCCGCTTGGTTTCAGGTTGCCCCTGATGATTGGCGATCGGGTCCATCTCCGCTGCTATGGCGTGAGCCATCTCGCGCAACGCCGTGTGCGTCGTATCCGGCGCGATGCTCATATCGGCGGTCGCAGATGACAGAAGCGGCGCCGGCTCGGATCCGAACACCGCCGCCTCGATGTCCTCGATCCGGCCATGGCGCGACCGTCCCCTCACCGCAATGCCGACAATGGCGAAGTCGCCATGCCGGCGGCTCAGTTCCTGAAAATGAAAATGCTCGTCATCGGCCACGCCAGGAAAGGTGACGCCGGTGAGCATCTCGTCATCGCCGCGATCGGTCGCATATAGTCCCTGAAAGAAATCGCGGGCCGATACGTCTCGCGCTCCTGCCTTGCTTTCGAGGTGAACCGTCGCATTCAGGAGAACGGCGACCGCCGGCATTTCCGCCGATGGGTCGGCGAGGGCCAGGCTTCCGCAGGTGGTACCGCGATTACGCACCGCCATATGGGCGACGTGAGTCATGGCTGATGCGACCAGCGGCACACGCCGCGCAATAAGGTCGGATTCGGCGACCTCGCGGTGCCGCACCGATGCTCCGATGTGAATCGCGTCGGCATGCTCTGCGATGCCTTGCAGGCCCGCGATACGGTTGATGTCAACCAGCATTCCGGGCGACGACAATCGCATGTTGAGCGTCGGCATCAGGCTCTGCCCGCCGGCGAGCACCTGCGCCTCGCCCGCGTTGTCCGCAAGCAACGACAGCGCTTCCTCGAGTGTATCGGGACGGCGATACAGGAAATTCGGGGCCTTCATCGCGTCCGAAGCCTAATCGGGGACAAAACTTGTTACGATCTGCGGGAACATGAAGATCATCACCATCATCAGCATGGTCAGCCAGACATACGGGATTGCGGCACGATAGACCATGCCGATGGTGATATGCGGCGGCGCCACACCTTTGAGAACAAAGAGAAGCAATCCGAAAGGCGGCGTCAGCAGCCCGATCTGCATGCAGAGCAGATAAAGAATGCCGAACCACACCAAGTCCACACCCATGGCCCGCAACAGCGGCATGTAGAAGGGCAAGGTGATCATCATGATGCTGGTCTGATCGACGAAGAAGCCGAGCAGGATCAGAATGCCCAGCATGCCGATCATGACCACGTTGGGCGTGAGCTGCGCACTTTCGATCAGCGCGACCAGCCCCGCCGACGCCCCCGAGAAGCTGAGGAGTTGCGCGAAGGTCGTGGCCCCGACGATGATGAACAGCAG
>JAEZBA010000705.1 GCA_023430245.1 Pseudomonadota bacterium | reverse complement strand
GTGTGAGCCGTCGTCTTGCCGGGACCGGGTTTCGCCGGAATGTTGGCCCGGATTGTGGACCAAGCCTCAGCGATAGGTGATTTTCGGCGGCAGATTCTTGGCAGCTGCGACCCAGCGGCCAACCGCTTTTTCCGTCGGCACCAGCCGGACGAGCTTACGCTTGTCGTTTTCCTCCCGCATCGCGGCCGCGAGCTTGGCGGGGTTGCGGTATTTCAGTTCGCGCACGGTATCGACCCCGACCCGGCACAGCAGTTCGGCATAGCCGGTGCCGAGACCCTTGACCCGGAGCTTGTCCGCCAGGTTCGCGAAGCGCAGCAATTCACGCGGTTCGATGCCGGTCTTCAGCGAGAGCGCTTCGCGGTCTTTTGCGCTTTTGGTCGCTTCCAGCAGTTTGTCGGAGGTTCGAATGCCGGCGGAACGCAGGCATTCGATTATCTCCGGATCAAGGCAATCAAGATTTTTCAGCGATTTCGACACAAGGCTGTCCCCGAACAGTCCGGTGGATATCCGGTCAGGCGAATTGCGAGAGACCCGGGATTGCACCGACCATTTCGTCGACTTGGTCCGCCCCCATCTTTTCGCGCGCGAAGGCCAGCAGGGTACGGGCGACGCCCTGAACCTCGCCCATGCCGAGGCCAAGTCCCATTAGCTGGGTCCCGACGCCCATGATGCCACCCATGCCGAACGCGCCTCCCGAGGGAGCCGCAGCCGCGGCCTCTGCCGCGCCCGGCATTGCGTCGATCAACGGTTTGATTTTGTCCGCCGGCGCTTCCTTGATCAGGAACGCCAGAATGATTCCGACCGCCTGCTCGGCGACCTGACGGTCGATGCCGAGTTCGGCGACGAGTCGCCCGACGAGCTCGTCCATGTTCTTGCCTGCCCCCTCCCGCACTGACGGCGGGTGATGAACGGACATTGATAATGGAAACATCCACAAAGGAAAGTGACCGCCTGACAAATATGCAACGGTGTGACACGCTGGCCACTATGCGATCATGAGGCAAACCGACATGTTGCGCTCAGTTGCGCACCGCAGGCGTTGACCCGGCGCGGTCGACGCATCAAAAATGTGTTTGATTTCGAAAGGATGCGGGGCGATGGCAAAGCGAGCCAGCAAGTCGACGAAGAAGAAATCGGCATCGGTGTCGGTCGAAGCCGATGCGACGACAAACGTCTCCGTCGAACCGAAAAACGCAGCGAAAGCCCCCAGGGCGAAGCCCGCGGCGACGGCTTCTGCTGCGCCGCCGGTAAAATCGGCTGAGGAAATCGAGCCCGAAGGCACGATCTTCGTCGGTCAGAGCGTCAAGCCCGAGCGCATTCTGCTGCGCATGGCCAACCGGCACGGACTCGCCACCGGCGCGACCGGTACCGGCAAGACCGTGACCTTGCAGGTGCTGGCCGAAGGCTTTTCACGCATGGGCGTTCCGGTTTTCGCCGCCGACATCAAGGGCGACCTGTCCGGAATTTCGATGATCGGCGAGGCGAAGCCGTTCCTGGTCGAACGTGCGCAGAGCATGGGGCTCGAATACCAGCCCGACGATTGTCCCACCATTTTCTGGGACCTGTTCGGCGAAGAGGGACACCCGATCCGTGCCACCGTCTCCGAGATGGGACCGCTGTTGCTGGCGCGGCTGCTCAACCTGAACGACGTACAGGAAGGTGCGCTCAATATCGCTTTCAAGATCGCCGACGATCAGGGTCTGGCGCTGCTCGACTTCAAGGATCTGCGCGCGATCCTGGAGGCGATCGCACCGTTCGGCACCAAGAAAGAGGCCGAGGAGGGCACCGGCAACGCACAGCTCGACGAGATCAAGCGCGCGGTCGCAAGCTACGGCAATGTCACCAAACAGACCGTCGGCACCATCCAGCGTGCCTTGCTTGTCCTCGAGAACCAGGGCGGCGAGAAATTCTTCGGCGAGCCCGCGCTCGAACTGAAGGACTTCATGAAGGTCGACCGCGACGGCCGCGGCTATGTCAGCATTCTCGCGGCCGAAAAGCTGATGGGCAATCCACGGCTCTACGCGACCTTCCTGCTCTGGCTGTTGTCCGAGCTGTTCGAAGAACTTCCCGAAGTGGGCGACCCCGACAAGCCGAAGCTCGTGTTCTTCTTCGACGAGGCGCATCTTCTGTTCGACGAAGCGCCCAAGGCGCTGCTGGACAAGATCGAGCAGGTGGTGCGGCTGGTGCGCTCCAAGGGCGTCGGCGTCTATTTCGTCACGCAAAATCCGCTCGACGTGCCGGACAAGGTGCTGGCCCAGCTCGGCAATCGCGTGCAGCACGCATTGCGCGCCTTCACCCCGCGCGACCAGAAGGCGGTGCAGACCGCGGCCAACACATTCCGTCCCAACCCGAAGCTCGATACCGGACAGGTGATCATGGAACTCGGCAAGGGCGAGGCGCTGGTCTCGTTCCTGGAGGAGAAGGGCACGCCCTCCATGGTGGAGCGGACAATGATCCGTCCGCCATCCGGCCGGATGGGTCCGATCACGCCGGGAGAGCGCGCCGCGATCATGGCGAAAAGTCCGGTGAAGGGAAAATACGACACCACGATCGATTCCGAGTCGGCCTATGAAAAGCTCACCGCGCGAGTTGCGAAGGAGGTGGCGCAGGCCGGACAGGCCGAGGAGGGCGGTGGCATCAGCGGCTGGATAGGCTCGATCTTCGGCACCAACAGGAAGCGCGGCGAAACCCTGACCACCAGCCAGCAGGTGGCACGCAGCGTTGCCCGCACGGTGACCACTACCGTCGTCGGCGGCGTCGCGGCTGCAATCGGCAAGCAGATCGGCGGCCGCGCCGGCGCGTCTGTCGGCCGCTCGATCGTGCGCGGCACGTTGGGCGGAATTTTGAGACGCTGATTGCTCCCCCGCGCAGGCGGGGAACCCAGTAACCGCCGCATTGCCGTATCACGCTGAGCAGAGAATACTGGATCGACCGCCTTCGCGGGCGATGACATCGATGGAAGCCATGACCCCAACCGAAGCCCTGCCCAAAGTCCTCGACCGTATCGACGCCGATCTCGACGCCTCGCTGGAGCGGCTGTTCGATTTCCTTCGCATTCAGTCGATCTCGACCGATCCGGCCTATGCCGATCAATGCAAGGCGGCGGCTGACTTCGTCGCGAAGGATCTGAAGACGCTCGGCCTGAAAGCTGAAGTGCGAAAGACCTCCGGCCATCCGGTGGTGATCGCAAAGCCGGAGAAGCAGAATGGCGGACCGCGCGTTCTGTTCTACGGCCATTACGACGTGCAGCCGGTCGATCCGCTCGAATTGTGGACCACGCCGCCGTTCGATCCACGCATCGAGGATTTGGGGAATGGCCGCAAGATCATCGTTGCGCGCGGCGCCTGCGACGCCAAGGGCCAGCTCCTGACCTTCGTCGAGGCCTGCCGCGCCTGGAAGGCGGTGACCGGCACGCTGCCACTCGATATCACCATGATGATCGAGGGCGAGGAGGAATGCGGCTCGAAGGCGCTGTTCCCCTTCGTCAAGGACAATGCCGACGAATTCAAGCTCGACATGGCGCTGGTCTGCGACACCGCGATGTGGAGCCCGACCACGCCGTCGGTCACCACCTCGCTGCGTGGCCTTGTATACGAGGACGTGAAGGGCACCGCGGCCGACCGCGATCTGCATTCGGGATCGTTCGGCGGCGCCGCGGCGAATCCAATCCGCGTGCTGGCGAAAGCGCTGGCGGCGATCCACGACGACAACGGCCGCATCACCATTCCCGGCTTCTATGAGGGCGTGCCGGAGTTGCCCGCCGACATCAAGGCCGACCTCAAGGCGCTCGATCTCACCGCGGAGGAGTTCCTCGGCCAGATCGGCTTGCGGATTCCGGTCGGAGAGACCGACCGCATGCTGATCGAGATGATCTCGACGCGGC
>JAEZBA010000603.1 GCA_023430245.1 Pseudomonadota bacterium | reverse complement strand
CCGGAAATGTGCGCCGCTGAAACAGCAGATAGATACCGACCGTCGTCATCGCCCCGATCCCGGTCGCGAGCAGCAACTCCATGCTCATGAGCGGCCCTCCGCTGCGCGATTGGAGGCTTCCTCGGCGCGGTTCTCGACGCGGGATATGGTCGCAAGCGACAGGATGCAGGTGCCAAGCACGGTGAAGAAAACTCCGACATCGAACGCCATGGCAGACGCCAGTTCCACCTCACCGAACAGCGGCAGATTGAAGTAGCCGAATGTGGAGCTCAGGAACGGGCGGTCGAACAGCAGCGAGGCCAGACCTGTCGCGCCGGCGATGGCGACGCCACCGCCGATCATCAGATGCGCATCCATCCGCGCGCGCTTCTGCGCCCAGAGGTAGCCGCTCGCCATATATTGCATCAGATAGGCGATGGCGACGATCAGCCCGGCGATGAACCCGCCGCCCGGCATATTGTGTCCCCGAAGCAGAATATAGACACCGGTCATCAGCGCGAGCGGCAGGACCACGCGTGTGATCACGATCATCATTAACGGATGCGGATCGAAGGCCTGCGGCCCGAACCGCGTGGCCGCAAGCCGCCGTCCCGACGCGCCGTGCAGCGCGGCGTCGAGCATCGCGAAAATCGTCAGAGCTGCAATCGCCAGCACGATGATTTCGCCGAATGTGTCATAGCCGCGGAAATCGACCAGGATCACGTTGACGACATTGGTACCGCCGCCGCCGGGCTTGGACTGCGCGACATGGTAATCCGAGATCGTTTCAAAGCCGCGGGTGAGGATGGCGTAGGCCAGCGCCGCCACACCCGCCCCCACGACCAGCGCGAAAGCGCCGGCGCCGAAGCTGGCGGGACGCGGCAAATCGTCCGTACTGATGCGGGGAAGCAAGTTGATCGCCAGCAGCAGCAGGATCGTCGTGACGACCTCGACCGAAATCTGCGTCAGTGCGAGGTCCGGGGCCGAGAATTGCAAGAAAGCGAGAGAGACGATCAGTCCCACCACACTGGTAATGATAAGTGCGAACAGCCGGTCATGATGCCGCATGATAATCAGAATGCAGGCGACGACCAGCGCGAGCCAGCCAGTGACCGCGGGCAGGTTGACGGGAAGCGTAGGCCGCGTGCCGGGCGCATACGGCGACGTCAGGAAGCCGGCCAGACCGAAAACGCAGATCGCAGCGACCGTGACCCCGAAATAGCGCGGCAGGCTGCCGTTATCGAACAGCGCCATCAGCCGCCGGGAGAAAACCACGATGCCGGCGATGGTCGCCTGGAACATTGTCATGGCGTCCGGCCGGGGCACCGCCAAACGCAGCCGGTTCACCTGCGCATACAGGAAATAGAGCAGAAGTCCGCCGACTGTGGCGATGATGCTCATGATCAGCGCAGGCGTGATCCCATGCCAGATCGCAAGATAGTAATCGGGCAGCGCGCCGCCCGCGGTCGCAAGTGCCGTGCGTTCGACGATCGCACCGGCAAATATCTGCGGCATCAAGCCGATGGCGATCACCGGAACGATCAGGAGCGCAACCGGCAACCACATCCCGAACGGCGGATCGTGCGGATGATGGGGATAGTCGTCGCGCTTGCGGCCGAGGAACACGGCGAAGATCAGCCGCGCCGAATAGGCCGCCGAGAACAGTCCGCCGATAGTCGCGAAGACCGGGAATATCCAAGCCTGCCCGGCATAAACGGTGCGCGCCGCCTCCTCCAGCATCAACTCCTTGGAGAGAAAGCCGTTGAGCCCGATCAGTCCTGCCATTGACGCTGCGCCGATAATCGCCAGCGTCGCGGTGATCGGCATCACATGGATCAGCCCGCCGAGCTTGCGGATGTCGCGCGTGCCGGTCTCGTGATCGACAATGCCAGCACTCATGAACAGAGCCGCCTTGAAGGTGGCATGGTTGAGCACATGGAAGACCGCGGCGACCACTGCCATGCGGGTGGACAGGCCGAGCAGCATCGTCAGAAAGCCGAGATGGCTGACCGTCGAAAAGGCCAGCAGCGCTTTCAGGTCGTCCTTGAAGATTGCGATCCATGCCGCGACGACCATGGTCACGAGTCCGGTCATCGACACGATCAGGAACCATTCGGGCGTGCCCGAGAGGGCCGGCCACAGGCGCGCCAGCAGGAACACGCCCGCTTTCACCATCGTGGCGGAATGCAGATAGGCAGAGACTGGCGTCGGCGCCGCCATCGCATGCGGCAGCCAGAAATGGAACGGAAACTGTGCCGACTTGGTGAAAGCACCGATCAGAATAAGCAGAAGCGCCGGGAGATAGAGCGGCGATGCCTTGATCTGTTCGCCGCGCGTCAGGATCTCGCTGATCTCGAAGGTGCCGGCTATGTTGCCGAGCAGCAGCATGCCGCCCATCAGCGCAAGACCGCCACCGCCGGTGACGATCAGCGCCATTCGTGCACCGGCGCGGGATTCGGGAAGATGGTACCAATAGCCAATCAGGAGAAACGACGTGAGGCTGGTAAGCTCCCAGAACACGATCAGCAGAAGTATATTGTCGCTCAGAACAATGCCGAGCATCGACCCCTGAAACATCAGAAGATAACTGAAGAACCGGCCGACCGCATCGTTGCGGCTCAAATAGAAGCGCGCATAAAGGATAATCAGCAGCCCGATCGACAGGATCATGGCCGCGAAAAACAGTCCGAGCCCGTCGGCGAAAAACGAGAACGACAAGCCGAGCTGCGGCAGCCACTCGAACCGGCTATGCGGCACCCCGCCCGAATAGACCTCCGGGACCAGGGTCAGCAGTATGACCAAAGACAGCGCAGAGACGCCGGCCGTGACCACGGTGCAAACATTGCGGCCGGCCCGGATGGCCAGCGGCGGCAGCAAGGCCCCGAGGAACGGGATCAGAACGATCAGCGCAAGTTTCATGAAAGCTTGGATGGATGTTATCGCAGGCCGGGCATGGGCAGAGATTCGCTTTTCTTATCGTCAACCCAGCCTTTTCTGCCAACCCCGCTTTTAGGGCGACGCATTTCAAACTCCATCGCTGCTCAGCGACAGATGGCCGCATGATCGCAAGCTGCGGATCAAAATGCGAGCACTAAAATAACCCAGTCCAGTGGACATTCTGGAATGCAGCCGCCTCGCATCGGGCGGCCCTGCACAGTCCCGGGCGCTGCTGCTTAGTCCCCGCCCTGCTCAATCCCAGGTCAGCGCGCCGCCATTCTGGTATTCGATCACTCGGGTCTCGAAGAAGTTCTTTTCCTTCTTGAGATCCATCGCCTCCGACATCCAGGGGAACGGATTGTCGGCCTCTGGAAAGACCGGGGCCAGCCCGAGTTGCGCACAGCGCCGGTTGGCGATGAAGTGCATGTACTGCTCGCACAGGGCCGCGTTCAACCCAAGGAAGCCACGCGGCATAGTATCGCGGCCATAAGCGACCTCCAGTTCGGCCGCCTCCCGCACCATCGCAGCGACCTCAGCCTGGAATTCGCGAGTCCACAGATGCGGATTCTCGATCTTGATCTGATTGATGACGTCGATACCAAAGTTCAGATGGATGCTCTCGTCGCGCAGGATGTACTGGTACTGCTCGGCGATCCCCTGCATCTTGCCG
>JAEZBA010000586.1 GCA_023430245.1 Pseudomonadota bacterium | reverse complement strand
GCCTTTGACCTTTCGCAAAATGTGAAGGGATCAGAACCAAACGCCGAAGCGGGGTCCGCCCCAGAATCCCAAGCTGACGCCCGGCCGGTAATAGTAAGGCCGCGCATAACGGTAGGGACGGTAATATCCATAACGCGGTCCGCGATAGGCGTAGGGTCGATAGCGGTAGCCGTAGTGACGCCGGTAATGACGCCGCTGCGAGCTCACCTCGGTGTGCTGGACCTGAGCCGCCGGGTTGCTGGCACCCTGTGCCCTCACGGTTCCCTCAGCCTGTGCAGGCAGTGAGAACACCGCCGCGAAACCGGCGGCTGCCAGAGTTGCAACGATCGCTTTCATACGCACACTCCTTTGTTCCGTGTCGCCTCTCGTCCCGTCAACGCGCCAACGCCGGTTCCGTTTCAGCGGCGATGGGGTTCGTTTGCGTTGAGGAGCCATGCGCCCGCAAACACACACACGTCATGAAAGCAAAAGGCCCGCCTTGCGGCGGGCCTTCCTCGTCGATCCTACAGATCGCGCGATCAGTAGTAGCGGTAATACCGGTAGGGCCGGTACGGCCGGTAATAGTAGCGCGGGCGATAGTAGTACCGGTACGGCCGGTAGTAGCGATAAGGCCGATAATACCGGCGGTAATAACGCCGCGCACTGATCTCGTCGTGCGTGACCGCAGCCTGGGCGTTACGTGCGCCATCCGCAGCCGCACTGGCCGGCGCAGGCGTCAAGGCAATCAGCGCGCCGAACAGGGTGAGGAAGCCTAGGGTCTTGAGCATGAGGGTCTCTCCAAGGTGAGCCTGCCTCTCCACCAGATAGACGCCCTGAGGCATTCGTTGCAATCGTCCCCTACTCACAACATAGCGCAATAACGAATGAAAGTTAACCCCGGACCCAGCGGCAGCGCATCTGCGGTGTCATCACGGCTCCACTCGGCCGGTACTCGGTCGCGTACCAGTCGACGCATTGGCGCACATAGCCTGGACCGGGAGGCGCATAAGGCCCAGGACGCGGATAGTCGTAGGCCGCTGGCTGATCCCGTTCGATCCGGATGCGGGGACGCTGACGCGTTTGTGACGAGAACTCGGTTCCCTCGAGGCGTGCGTTTTCGCCCGATGAAATCGGCGCAACGGCGCTCGCAGCCGGCACCAGCAGCGCCGCAGCTAGGATGAGAAAAGGCCACCTGTTCATGCCGGAACGCTCCCTCATTCGGAACCGGCCGTCAACCATTTGAATCCCGAACGCGAAACGGCCTAGTGTGCCCACATGGAACCGCGGTCCCGAACCGACAAGGAACACGCGGCGCTGGCCGATCTTGCGCGGCTGCAGCGCGAGGGCGACGCGCTGGCCGGTGTGTTCGGACGCCCGCGCGACCATTTCGCCGCATCCGACGCACCTGCCGACGATTCGATCGAAAAATGGGGCCGGCGCATCGGCCGCACGCTCAGCGCCATCGCGTTTCTGGCGCTGGCCGTCTATCTGACCATCACCTATGTCCTCTGACGATTCCGAAAACCCGATCGGCGATCCGCTGGGCTGGCGCGCGGTCAAGGCGCTGTCGCTCGACGAGATGGAAGCGATTGCAGCGGACGCTTACCGCCGGCTGCCGGATGGATTCCGCGCCTTGTGCGAGGGCGTGATTATCCGCGTCGACGATTTCCCGTCCGCGGATGTGATCAAGGAGATGCGACTCGACAGCGAGTTCGACATCCTCGGGTTGTTTCAGGGTGTCGGCCTGCCGTTCCGCTCCGAAAGCGCGCCAAGCCAGATGCCCAACATGATCTGGCTCTACCGACGGCCGATCATCGATTACTGGGCCGAGCACGACGAGACGCTGGGCGCCATCATCACCCATGTGCTGATCCACGAGATCGGGCACCATTTCGGTCTGTCCGACGACGACATGGAAGCAATCGAAGCCAGCGTTCAATGACGCTATAACCACGCCTTTCCGAAGGGGAGAGACCATGCGCAAGAAACCGTGCCTGCAAGCAACAGACGTCCGCAAGATGGCCGACGCCTGCCGGGCCGAGGCCGAGAAGAACAAGTGGGCTGTGACCGTCGCCATCACCGACGATGCCGGGGTTCTGCTCTATCTCGAACGCATGGAAGGCGCCGGCCCGACCACTGCCGAGGTGGCGGCCCAGAAGGCGAAGACCTCCGCGATCACCCGGCGGCCGTCGAAGTTCTGGGAGGACCGGGTCAAGGAGCGCCCCGTCTTCATGAATTTTCCGGGCGTGCTGCAGATCCAGGGCGGCTTGCCGATCATGTATGAAGGCGAATGCGTCGGCGCGATCGGCGTGTCCGGCGTGCAATCGCATGAGGACGAGCAGATCGCCAAGGCGGGTATCGACACGCTGGCGTGAGACACGCGGGCTGTGCCCGGCTCCGGGTCAGCGACTTGACCGAGGGCCGGTCCGGCGGCATGACAGGCACAATTCCGGGCTGCCTCCGGGCGGCCGGCCAAGGATCACGACATCATGGATAAATTCACGGTTCTGGAAGGCGTCGCGGCGCCGCTGAAAGTGGTCAATGTCGACACCGACATGATCATCCCGAAGCAATATCTGAAGACCATCAAGCGCACGGGCCTGGGCAAGGGCCTGTTCTCGGAGAAGCGCTTCAACGACGACGGCAGCGAGAACCCGGATTTCGTGCTCAACAAGCCGGCCTACCGCAATGCCAAGATCCTGGTCGCCGGCGACAATTTCGGCTGCGGTTCTTCCCGCGAGCACGCGCCGTGGGCCTTGCTCGATTTCGGCATCCGCTGCGTGATCTCGACCTCGTTCGGCGACATCTTCTACAATAACAGCTTCAAGAACGGCATCCTGCCGATCCGCGTGACGCAGGAAGAACTCGACAAGCTGTTCGACGATGCCGACCGCGGCGCCAATGCGACGCTGACCATCGACCTCGAGAAGCAGGAAATCCGCGGCCCCGATGGCGGCGTGATCAAGTTCGAGATCGATCCCTTCCGCAAGCATTGCCTGCTCAACGGCCTCGACGATATCGGCCTGACGATGGTGAAGAAGGACAAGATCGACACCTTCGAGAGCAAGGTCGCCGAAGCGCGTCCGTGGATGTGATGCCAAACGGAGCCTCTGGCTCCGTTCGCTCCCGCGAAAGCGGGAGCCCAGCTCTTCAATAATCGCTCACGCCGGCAACTCTGGGTCCCCGCTTTCGCGGGGACGAACGGAGTTTTCGGCGCTCACCGCGTCCGTGTCAGCGCCAGCCACACGCCGCCGCCGATCAGAAACACGCCGCTGACCTTCGACACCAGCCGCACCCGCGCCTGCGTGAACATGCTCCGCGCGCTTCCGGTCAGAACCGCATAGGCGCCGTCGGTGATAGCGGCGGTCAGCATCGCGGTCGCGCCGAGCAGGATCACCTGCAACACATAATCGCCTGCCGGATTGACGAATTGCGGGATGAAGGCGCCGAAGAAGATCAGCACCTTCGGGTTCGACAGCATCACCAGAAAGCCCTGCAGTAAAAAGCCGCCGCGCGGCCGGGGCGTCTGGCCCGGATCGTCCAGGCGCCCGGACGAGCGCCACATCTTTAGGCCGATCCAGATCAGGTAAGCCGCGCCGAGCAAGCGGATCCAGTCGCACCACACTCCCATGGTCTCGATCACCGACGCGAGTCCGATCACCAGGACGCCGACGAACACGGCGAGTCCGGCCTGGGTGCCGGCGACGTTGGCAAGGCCAGCGCGCGTGCCATGCGTCAGAGAATTGGCGACGATCAGCGTCACGGTCGGGCCGGGCACGAGCGTAAACACGACACAGGCGAGCAGATAGGCGGCGAAGAGTTCGAGGGACATGATTTTATCCTTTGGCCGCGATCGCATCGGCGATTGCGACGGTACGGCGCGCGATATCGGCATGCATGCGCTCGACCATGCGGCCGTCCAGCATGATCGCGCCCTTGTCGGCATTTTCCGGCAGGTCGAACGCGGCGATGAACTTGCGCGCCTGCGCGATCTCCGCTTCGCTCGGCGAGAACACGCGGTTGCACGGCTCGACCTGGTTGGGATGAATCAGCGTCTTGCCGTCCATACCGAGATCGCGGCCCTGTTCGCATTCGGCGACGAAGCCGTCCGCATTGCCGATGTCGTTGTACACGCCGTCGAGAATGGCAATGCCGTAGCAGCGCGCCGCCAGCACGCAGGTGGTCAGCCAGGACAGCATCGGTGCGCGGCCGGGCACAAGGCGCGCAGAGGTCTCCTTGGCGAGATCGTTGGTGCCGAGCACGAAGCCCGCAAGCCTGGTCTCGGAATCCTTCGCCGCAGCGGCGATGTCGGCGATGTTCATAATCGCAAACGGGGTCTCGATCATCGCCCAGATGCGGGTCTTGTGACCGGTGCCCATGTCGAGCAGCCGCTTGCCGAT
>JAEZBA010000556.1 GCA_023430245.1 Pseudomonadota bacterium | reverse complement strand
CACCATCCGCGCGCGCGCGGTCGTCTCCAATCTCAATCCGCGGCTGCTTTACGACAAACTGATCCCGGACACCGCGCTGCCGCCCGCCTTCCTCGCGCGCATGAAGCACTGGAAATGCGGCTCGGGCACGTTCCGGATGAACGTCGCCCTGTCGGAATTGCCGAGTTTCAACGCACTCCCCGGCCGCGAACTGGCCGACCACCACACCGCCGGAATCATCCTGGCGCCGACGCTCGCCTATATGGACCGCGCCTATGACGACGCGCGCAAGTTCGGCTGGAGCCGCGAGCCGATCGTTGAAATGCTGATCCCCTCGACGCTCGACGATTCACTTGCGCCGAAGGGTCAGCATGTCGCGAGCCTGTTCTGCCAGCATGTCGCGCCGCAATTACCGGATGGCTCGTCCTGGGACGACCATCGCGACACCGTCGCCGATTTGATGATTGCCACCGTCGACAAATACGCGCCGGGTTTCAAACAGAGCGTGATCGCGCGCAAGGCGCTGACCCCGCTCGATCTGGAACGCGACTTCGGTCTGATCGGCGGCGACATTTTTCACGGCGCGATGTCGCTCGACCAGATTTTTTCGGCTCGGCCGATGCTGGGCTATGCGGATTACCGCTCGCCGGTCGCAGGTCTTTACCTGTGCGGCTCCGGCACCCATCCCGGTGGCGGCGTCACCGGCGCACCGGGCCACAATGCAGCGAAGGTGATCGCCGGCGATCTGAAGCGGCGTCGTTAGCTATCCCCGCCGCGGCTCTTTCCGCCGCGCAACACGCGTGCGCACATGCGTATGGGTGATGTCGTAGACCTGCTTCATCACGATCTGCTGCAACTGCGGAGCGTTGTCGATATTGCCGTGGTCGAGACGGGTATCGCCGGACAGATTGATGTTGTTGAATTCGCCGGTGAAGCCCGCGGGCTCGATCGCCGGGCGGCCGAAGCCGTTATTCTGATAGAAATTCTCGAACCGCAGCACATTGAGTGGCACCTGCAGGCCTTCGGTGATGTCGAAGGTAACCGCAAGGTCGATCGGGATATTGGCCTGTGCCAGACGGTCGGCCACCTGCACCACCGCATTCGACCCAAGCGAATGCCCGATCAGGACGACGTGCGCGTTGTCGCCATTGTCGTGGCCGGCAATGATGTCGTGCGCAATCTGCTCGACATCGGTCCAGCTCCAGAGCGAGACATTGGAATAGCCCTGCGCCTTGAATTGCGCCGCCAGTTGATCCATGCCGCTGGAGAAGACGCCGAACAAACCGCGGATCAAATAGATCTGCGCCTGCTCGACCTGAAGCGCGGGTGCGCGGTTATGCGGCGCCCGCTGCTGGGAGAACACCGAATGTAACGGTATTGCGGTCAGCGCGGCACCGGCGGCGAAGGCGGTGAAATCCCGGCGCGAGATACGTGTCATTCTCAGTCCCCTCGAAAATTTGCGGGACTTTAAGCAGGGCAGGATGACCGACTCAAGAACCGAAACTTGCCTTTTCAGGCCGCCAGCATCTTCTGCACTTCGTTGACGAGGTCGCGCAGATGGACGGGCTTTGACAGCACCTTGGCGTGTTTGGGCGCCTGGGAATCCGCGTTCAGGGCCACGGCGGCGAAGCCGGTGATGAACATGATCTTGATTTCAGGATCGAGTTCGGACGCGCGGCGCGCCAGCTCGATGCCATCCATTTCAGGCATCACGATATCGGTGAGAAGCAGTTCGAACGGTTCTTCGCGCAGCCGCTGATAGGCTGAAAGCCCGTTGTCATAGGATACAACGTTGAAGCCGGCATTCTGCAGCGCCTTGACCAGGAAACGGCGCATGTCGGTGTCGTCTTCGGCAAGCAGGATTTTCGGCAGATCGTTACTCATACACTCAACCGATCTCTTGATCAGCCGGGGCGGCCGGCCGGAAGCTTCTATCTGCGGGCGTGAGATTGCAAGATGGCGCCGCCTGAAACGACGACCGCGATCTCCCTGCCCCTGTTCCATTAGCGCGATCGCGGGTAAATATCGGGTGAAAGCTCGGCCTTCGGCGGCCAAACTCGCATAATAAATGCGTCCCGGCCTCGAAAAGGGATACCGCAAAGCGCTCCAGCGCCTTATGTTGCGATTGCACAACGGCCCGCAAGATTTCGGTGTTGATGACCGTTTCGGACGAATTCGACCCCCCGTATGACGTGATTGAGCCGGACCACTGGCGTGGCCCGGTGGTTTTCAATTCGCCGCATAGCGGTTCGGTCTATCCGCGCGCCTTCCTGATGGCGGCCCGGCTCGACCATGCCACCTTGCGGCGGAGCGAAGATTCCTTTGTCGACGAACTGATCGCCGGCGTGGTGACGCGCGGCTATCCGATGATGCGGGCGCATTTCCCGCGCTGCTACGTCGACGTCAATCGCGAGCCCTATGAACTTGACCCGCGCATGTTCGACGGACGGCTGCCGTCCTTTGCCAACACGCGCTCGATGCGGGTCGCCGGCGGGCTCGGCACGGTTGCGCGGGTGGTTGGCGACGCCCAGGAAATCTACGACCAGCGCATTTCGGTCGACGACGCGCTCCGGCGGATCGAGAGCCTCTACAAGCCCTATCACCGAACGCTGCGCCGGTTATTCACCCGGGTGCATACGGATTTCGGCGCCGCCGTGCTGGTCGATTGTCATTCGATGCCGTCGGCGACCGGATCGCGCGACGACCGGCCGCGTGCGGATGTGGTGATCGGCGACCGTTACGGCACCAGTTGCGTCGCCCCGGTGGCGGACACTGCCGAACAGGTTATGCGCTCGCTCGGCTATTCGG
>JAEZBA010000533.1 GCA_023430245.1 Pseudomonadota bacterium | reverse complement strand
ACGAGGGCATCTTCTTTGCGGCCAAGCCGCATGTCCGCGCGCTGTCCTCCTAGCCCAGACTTATCCGGCGCCGCCTGCGGGCGGCACCCCGGGCGAGCTTTATCAAGGCCAGTGTCTGTCGAACGGGCTGGATACTAAGCGACTGAACTAAAAGGAAAATATCGCGGGAAAACGATTGGCTGGGGGACTAGGATTCGAACCTAGAAAAACAGAGTCAGAGTCTGTCGTGATACCATTTCACCATCCCCCAACAGGCCGCGCGGGGCGCTGCCGGGACCAGAGTCGGGCCCTAGATATACGGACCCGCCCGGCATTTCAAATGCTCAGAATGCATCAGGCCGCGGCGGGCTTGCGGCGGGCTTGCGGCGGGGCGGTGAAGGCTGTTCAAGCAGCTTTTCGTCCGCTTCGCGGCAGAAAATCCCGCAATAGAACCGCTCGGCACCGAGTTGCCATGCCGGCAACTCCTCCAGACAGCGGCCACAGCCCGCACACAGGAACCCGAACATCGTCGGCCGCTCGGTCTTTTTTGTCATTGCGCGGCCTAACGCGCTGGCCCGCCGGGCGTTCCAGGGCGAGACATTTCGTCCTGAGACCGCTTCGTCAGGAACATCGGCCTCCGCTCAACCGCCCTCCGGCAGCCGCCCGGGCTCGTCCTTCAGCCGCACCCCGGAGACCCCGCGGGCCCGCATCGCCGACAGAAGCTGCGCGATCTTGAGCGCGGCGTCGGCCGTGCCGATGCCCTCGGGCCGGATATTGGAGATGCAGTTGCGGTCGGCGTCGGTGGTCGCAGGGCCGGGCTGCCAGGTCAGATATGCGCCCATCGAGTCAGGTGCCGACAGGCCGGGCCGCTCGCCGATCAGGATCGCGACCGAACTGGCGCCCAAAATCTCCGCGATGGCGTCGCCGATCGCGACCCGGCCATTTCGTACAATGACCAGCGGCGCGAGCGAAAGCCCCTGCTCCTGCAGGACCGGCAGCAAAGCCGGGAGCAGCGGCGCCGCATGGGTCTGCACCGCACGCGCGGATAGCCCGTCGGCGATCACAACAGCTACGTCGCAACGACCGGCATGAGGGGCAAGCGCCCGCTGCGCTTCCGCGGAGAGTTGCCTGCCGAGATCGGGCCGCATCAGATAATCGCGGCGCGCGCCGACCGCGCTATCGACCACAAGCACCGGCAGACCGAGCGGCACGAGATCGGCACGCAGCTTGTCCGAATCGAGTTCTTCGTGCACGGCGTCACGCGCGCGGGCATGCGCCAGCTTGAAGTCCAGCAACGGCGCGGTCGCGATCGAAGCCCCGCTTCGCGCAAGCCCGATGCGGGCCCCGGTCAGGCTTCGCAGATCGCGCCACAGCGCGCCGGCCCCCTTCGGCGTAATCTCGTCGCTCATGCCGGCAACAACACGCGGAAGCGGCCGGGCAATGCCTCGGGCCGGATCCGGTCGGCGCGATCCATCAGCCCCTGCCGTTGCAGCCAGGCCGCAAATTCAGGCGCCGGCCGCTTGCCGTAGAGATCGCGCATCGCCAGCGCGTCATGAAACGACGTCGACTGATAACCGAGCATGATGTCGTCGGCGCCGGGAACACCCATGACGAAGGAGACGCCAGCGGTGGTGAGCAGCGCCAGCAGCGCGTCGGCGTCGTCCTGATCGGCATCGGCGTGATTGGTGTAACAGACATCGACGCCCATCGGCAGGCCGAGCAGCTTGCCGCAGCAATGATCCTCGAGTCCGGCGCGTGTGATTTCCTTGCCGTCATAGAGATATTCCGGACCGATGAACCCGACCACGGTGTTGACCAGCAGCGGCTTGAAATGCCGCGCCACCGCATAGGCGCGCGCTTCCAGCGTCTGCTGATCGACACCATGATGCGCGTTGGCCGACAGCGCCGAGCCCTGCCCGGTCTCGAAATACATCACGTTATCGCCGAGGCTGCCGCGTTGAAGCGACAATGCCGCCTCGCGCGCTTCTGCCAGCAACGCCAGATCGATTCCGAAACTGGCGTTCGCTGCCTGCGTCCCCGCGATCGACTGGAACACCAGATCGACCGGCGAGCCCTTGCGGATCAGCTCGAGCGCGGTGGTGACGTGAGCCAGCACGCAGGATTGCGTCGGGATGTCCAGCTTCATCCGGATGTCATCCAGCATGGACAGCAGCGCATGCGCGCGTTCCGGACTGTCGGTGGCGGGATTGATGCCGATCACCGCGTCGCCCGCGCCGAGCAGCAGGCCGTCGAGGATGCTGGCGGCGATCCCGCGCGGATCGTCGGTCGGATGATTGGGCTGCAGCCGCACCGACAGGGTGCGCGGCAATCCGATGGTGTTGCGGAAGCGCGTCACCACCGAACATTTCGCCGCGATCACCATCAGATCCTGCAGCCGGCTGAGCTTTGCGACCGCCGCAACCATTTCCGGCGTCAGCCCGGGCGCCAGCGCCGACAGCACCGTTGTCGTCGCCTCGTCGGACAACAGGAAATCGCGCAAGCCCCCGACCGTGAGATGCGACACCGCCGCGAAGGCCGCGCGGTCATGGGTGTCGACGATCAGCCGCGTGACTTCGTCTTGCTCGTAAGGAACCACCGCTTCATTGAGAAAAGTGGATAGCGGCAGCTCGGCCAGCGCGAATTGCGCCGCCACCCGCTCCTCGCCGCTTTCCGCCGCCACTCCCGCCAGCCGGTCGCCACTACGCGGCGGCGTCGCCCGGGCCATCAGGGTCTTGAGGTCGTCGAAAACGTAACGGCGCGCTCCGAGCGTCGCGTGGTACATTGGCGGTTCCGCAAGTGAGACACAGGCGACTGTAACCCGGCTGTCTCCATGCACAACAGCGCAGTCGGCCGCCACCGCGCCACGAAATTCTGGTCGCGGATTGCGCGGCATTCATATAGAAATTTCTGGTATTGCGGCTTATGCCGGAGGACGTTTCGGTGTTCACCAGAGCATTTGGTCTCATTGTATCAATTGCGGTATCAATGGCGCTCCTGTCCTCGCTTCCCGCCCAGGCGCAGCGGATCGACATCGAGGCCACCAACAAGCGCTACCAGCGCTTCTATGCCAGCGGCAATTACGGTGCGGCGCTGGCCGAGGCCCGCAAACTCGAACAGGCGGTTCGCCGGATCGGCGGCACCAACCATCCGAACTACCCAATGGTGCTGGAATTCGTCGGCAATGCGCTCGGCGGCCAGG
Organism: Pseudomonadota bacterium; assembly: GCA_023430245.1. GTDB lineage: Bacteria > Pseudomonadota > Alphaproteobacteria > Rhizobiales > Xanthobacteraceae > Pseudorhodoplanes. Next base: position 1,517 of record JAEZBA010000533.1, on the reverse strand, counting down.
GAAAATACGCGGAAGCCATCGAGGTGCATCAGCGGGTCCTGGCGATCCGACAGACGATGTATGGCGCAGGAAGCGCGCAGGCCGCCGATTCACTGAACAACATCGGCACCACCAAGCTGCGGCAGGGTCTTTATGCCGAGGCCGAAGACTATTTGTCGCGCGCGGCGGGCATCCATCAGCGAAGCAAGGGCATCAGATCCCGCGAGTTTGTCTTCGTCGTCAGCAATCTCGGAGTGGTCTACCAGGCGCAGGGCAAGTATGCCGACGCGGAGAAGGTCCGCAAGCACGTTCTCACCGTCTACGAAGAGGTGTACGGCCCCGATCACGCCGAGGTCGCCGATGCGGTGAGTAAACTCGCTACCCTTTATCAGACGATGGGCCGCTACGGTGAAGCCGAGCCGTTATTCCGGCGCGCGCTTGCGATCCAGGAGCGGCCCGACCACGATCAGATCGAAACCGCGCGCACCCACAATAATCTCGCCATTCTGTTGTTCGCGATCGGTCGGCATTCGGATTCGGAAGTCAGCTTCAAGCGCGCGCTTGCGATCGAGGAGCAAATTCTTGGCTCCGAACATCCAATGGTCGCCGAGGCGCTGCAGAATCTCGCCGCTGTGCTGAAGGCGCAATGCCGCTACGACGAAGCGGCGAGCATCGCGCAGCGCTCGCTTGCGATCCGGGAAAAAGTGCTGGGCCGAGACCATCCCGGCGTTGGTGCAGTGTTGCACAATCTCGCCAATATCTATGTCTCGCAGAAGAAGATCACCGAAGGCGCGCAGCTCTACCGGCGCGCGCTTGCGTTGCAGGAGCGCGTGCTGGGCCCCGAGCATCCGGATGTCGCGTACACGCTGCACAATCTCGGCGTTTCGGCGGACGAGCAGCAGCGTTACGACGAGGCAGAAGACTATTACCGGCGCGCCATATCGATTCGCGAACGCGTCTCCGGTTCGGACCATCCCGAGCTTGCCGGCTCGCTCGGCAATCTCGGCCACACGCTGATGGCGCAGAAGAAATACGACGACGCCGGCGCTGTGCTGGAGCGCGCCTGGAGCATTCACGTCAACACGGTCGGCCCCGATCATGCGGACGCGGCCCGCGTCACCAACAGTCAGGCGCAACTGGAATTGTTGCGCGGTAACGCGAAGGCGGCGCTCGATCTGTCGCGCAAGGCAACCGGTGGATTGCTGAAAGCTGCCGTCACGGCCTCATCGAACGATCAGGGCGGTCAGGGTTGCCTGGTGGAGAACCTCTCGGGCTTGTTCACCACGCAGATCGCGGCGCTCTCGGATTCGGCCGGGTCGAAACGCACGCCCGCTGCCGCCAGCGAAGCCTTCGAGATGGCGCAATGGGCGAATCAATCCGCCGCCGCCGCCGCGCTCCAGCAGATGGGCTCGCGCTTCGCCGCAGGCACCGGCGCGTTGTCTGAACTTGTCCGGGAGAAACAGGACTTGATCGCCTCGGCACGCGAGCGCGACAAGGCGCTGGTCGCCGCAATCTCGAAGCCCGCCTCTCAGCAGGAC
>JAEZBA010000494.1 GCA_023430245.1 Pseudomonadota bacterium | reverse complement strand
CCGAAGCAGGGGCCGAGCGAAGGCTCGCGCAGCGCGCACATCGCCTTCTTGCCGATGAAGTTCAGCGCGTCGGTGAGGCCGACTGTGGTTGTGGTCTTGCCTTCGCCCGCGGGCGTCGGCGAGATCGCGGTGACGAGGATGAGCTTGCCGTCTTTCCGGTCCTTCAGCGTCTTGATGTATTCCATCGAGACCTTGGCCTTGTAATGGCCGTAAGGCTCAAGATTTTCGATGGCGATGCCAAGCTTGTCCTTGGCAATGTCGGCGATGCGCTTCGGCTTTGCGGCCTGGGCGATTTCGATGTCGGAGAGCGGCTTCTGATGCTGTGAGGCAGGCATGTTTATCGATCCAGGAATTGGTCACGACGGCGCGTAACGCGGATATTGCGCTGCGTATCGCAATGACACTGTGTGAGAGAAAAAGAAATCACGAAAAGCGCGCGCCCTTTTCGATTTTTGCCGACGCGGCCCATTCTCCTGCGCCCACTTTTGGCCCATCGGCCTGCACGCGCGTGAGCTTGATGCGGCCGTCGGCGCAGGCCACCGTGACGCTGTCGGCATCGACGACGACGACCTCGCCGACCTTGCCGGCAATGCCCTTGGGATCGCGAGCGGGCAACGGCGTTGCGTCGAAGATCTTCAGCTTGGCGCCGTTGATCGTGGCCCACGCACCCGGCGCTGGGTTGCAGCCGCGGATCAGCCGGTCGATCTGCTCCCACGGCTTGCCGAAATCGACATGCGCATTGCCGGGGCCGCAGATGCCTTCATACGTCGCCTTGGAGTGATCCTGCTTGATGCGCGGCGCCTTGCCGGCCTTCACGAGATCGACCGATTCCAGCATCGCGTCGACGCCCATCGGGAACAGCCGGTCGAAATAGACGGTGCCGAGCGTGTCCTTGTCGGAGATCGGCGTGGTCTTCTGGACGAGGATGTCGCCGGTATCGAGCCCGTTATCCGGCCAGAAGATCGAAAGCCCGGTTTCCTTCTCGCCCTTAATGATCGGCCAGTTGATCGCCGACGCGCCACGATAGAGCGGCAAGAGCGACGGGTGATACTGAATCGAACCATGGGTCGGGATATTGAGGAATTCCTCCGGCACGAACAGCGTCACGAACGCCATCACCTGCAGGTCGGGCTTCAGCGCCTTGAATTCCTCCCAGACTTTCTCGTCCTTGTAGGAAGACGGCTGATAGACCGGGAGCTTCGCCGCAAGCGCTGCTTCCTTCAAGGGGTCCGCCTTCGCCCCAGGCTTTTCCGGTGCGACATAGACGGCGACGACATTCTCGCCGCGCTTGAGCAGTGCTTCCAGCACGGCCTTGCCGAAGGCCTGTTGGCCGTGAACCACGATACGCATTCGTTCCCCCGCTTCTTTATCTCGCACTATTCCTGTCATGCCCCGCAAAGGCGGAGCATCCAGTAATCACCGACATCAGCGATTACTGGATCGCAAGCCTTCGCGGGCGATGACAAGACAACTAAGCCGCCGCCTTGCCTTCCTTTTCCGGCGCCGAAAGCGCACCGGAGCCCTTGATCTCGGCCACGGTTTTCTTGTCGAAGCCCAGCACCTTGGTCAGGACCTCGTCGGTGTGTTCGCCCAACAGCGGCGAACGCTTCACGTCCGAGATCGAGTCCGACATCTTGATCGGATTGCCGACGGTCAGATACTTGCCACGCACCGGATGATCGACCTCGACCACCGTACCGGTCTTGCGCAGCGACTCGTCCTCGGCGATCTCCTTCATCGACAGGATCGGGCCGCAGGGGATATCGAACTCATTCAGGATTTCCATGGCCTCGAACTTGGTCTTGCCCATGGTCCAGGCTTCGATGCGCTCGAAAATCTGGTTGAGTTTCGGCAGCCGCGCCTTGGGCGAGGCGTATTCCGGATCGGTCTTCCATGTCGGCTCGCCGATCACATCGCAAATCGCGCCCCAGACCGGAGCCTGGGTGATGAAATAGATGTAGGCGTTCGGATCCTGCTCCCAGCCCTTGCACTTGAGAATGCGGCCGGGCTGGCCGCCGCCGGAATCGTTGCCTGCGCGCGGCGTCGCATCTCCGAACGGCACGCCCTCGCCATACTGGCTGTATTCGGTGAGCGGACCGTGCGCGAGCCGCTGCTGGTCGCGCAGCTTGACGCGGCAAAGATTGAGCACGCCGTCCTGCATGGCGGCGAGCACGCGCTGGCCGCGGCCGGTCCGGTTGCGCTGATAGAGCGCGGCCACGATGCCGAGCGCCAGATGCAGGCCGGTGCCGCTATCGCCGATCTGCGCGCCGGTCACGAGCGGCACACCATCGCGGAAACCGGTGGTCGAGGCCGCACCGCCGGTGCATTGCGCCACATTCTCGTAGACCTTGCAGTCCTCATACGGTCCGGGGCCGAAACCCTTCACCGAGGCGACGATCATGCGCGGGTTGAGCTTGTGGATATGCTCCCAGGTCAGTCCCATGCGATCAAGCGCGCCCGGCGCGAAATTCTCGACCAGCACGTCGCACTTCTTGATCAGTTCGTTCAGCACACGCTTGCCCTGCGGATGCTTCGAGTCGATCGTGATCGAACGCTTGTTATGGTTGAGCATGGTGAAGTAGAGCGAATCTGCCCCCTTCACATCCATGAGCTGGCCGCGGGTGATGTCGCCGACGCCCGGACGCTCGACCTTGATCACGTCCGCGCCGAACCAGGCGAGCAGCTGGGTGCAGGTCGGGCCCGACTGCACGTGGGTGAAGTCGAGAATGCGCACGCCATCCAGCGCCTTGCCGGCCTGGCCGAACGGCTTCTTCGAAGGCGCAGGCATCGCCGACTTCGCCTTGCCGTTCGCAGCCTTGCCGCGGGTGCCCTTCACGGCCGCTGCAGCGCCTGCGGCAAGCGCGGCGGTGGCAAGACCGCCGGCAACGGTGCGCAAAATCTTGCCTTTTGACGCGGCCTTGGTTGATCGCTTCGCTGCGCTCTTCTTCGTCGCGGGCTTGGCGCGGGACTTTGCGCTCGACTTGCGACTCGCTTTGGCGGGCTTGGCCGGCTTACGGGCTTTCGACTTCGCTTTCTTAGCCATCATTCTCTCCATTTTCCGCCCATGCCCGCGCAGGCAGGCATCCAGACCTTCGTTTCGGTTGCTGGGTCCCCACCTTCGCGGGGACGAGCGGATCACATTGCCTTCACATTCAAACTGGTAGCCGCATCACTTCTTCTTCAGCGCACTCTGCGGATTGAGGTTGCCAATGCGGCCGGATTCGCTGCCCGCAGCCGGATCGATCACTGCATTGATCAGCGTCGGCTTGCCGGAATCCATCGCCTCGTTGACGGCGCGCTTGAGTTCATCAGGCGAGGTCGCGTTGGCACCGACGCCGCCGAACGCCTCGATCATCCTGTCGTAGCGCGCACCCTTGACGAAAACGGTCGTCGCCGGGTCGGAGCCCGCGGGGTTGACGTCGGTGCCGCGATAGATGCCGTCATTGTTGAACACGACCACGCAGACCGGCAGGTTGTAGCGGCAGATGGTCTCGATCTCCATGCCCGAGAAACCGAATGCACTATCGCCCTCAATCGCCAGCACCGGCTTGCCGGTCTCGATCGCGGCGGCGATCGAGTAACCCATGCCGATCCCCATGATGCCCCAGGTGCCGACGTCGATGCGCTTGCGCGGCTGGTACATATCGATGATGCCGCGCGCGAGGTCGAGCGTGTTGGCGCCCTCGTTGACCAGGATCGCGTCCGGCCGCTCCTTGATGATGGTGCGCAGCACACCAAGCGCGCCGTGGTAATCCATCGGCGAGTTGTTGTTCATCAGCCGCGGCGCCATCTTGGCGATGTTCTCCTCGCGCTTCTTGCTGACGGCGTTGGTCCAGTCCGTTGGCGGCGCCGGCCAGTTGGCGCCCATGCCGTCCAACATCGCCGAGACGCAGGAGCCGATGTCGCCGACCACCGGCGCGACGATCTCGACGTTTGAATCCATTTCCTTCGGCTCGATGTCGATCTGGATGAATTTCTTCGGCGCGTCGCCCCAGGCCTTGCCCTTGCCGTGCGAGAGCAGCCAGTTCAGCCGCGCGCCGATCAGCATCACGACGTCGGAATCCTTCAATACGGTCGAACGCGCGGCGCCTGCGCATTGCGGATGCGTATCCGGCAGCAGGCCCTTGCCCATGCTCATCGGCAGGAACGGCGCGCCGCTCTTTTCGACGAACTGCCGGATCGCGTCGTCGGCCTGCGCATAGGCCGCGCCCTTGCCGAGAATGATCAGCGGCTTCTTCGCCGACTTCAGCACGTCGAGCGCGCGCTTGACCGCGTCGGGCCCGGGGATCTGGGCCGGCGCCGCATCGATCACCTTAACCAGCGACTTGCGGCCGGCCTCGGCGTCCATCACCTGGCCGAACAGCTTGGCCGGCAGATCCAGGTAGACGCCACCCGGACGGCCGGACACCGCCGAGCGGATCGCACGCGCAAGTCCGATGCCGATGTCCTGAGCATGCAGGATTCGGTACGCGGCCTTGCAGAGAGGCTTGGCGATCGCGAGCTGATCCATCTCCTCATAGTCGCCCTGCTGCAGGTCGACGATTTCCCGCTCGGACGAGCCGGAGATCAGGATCATCGGGAAACAGTTGGTGGTCGCATGCGCCAGCGCGGTCAGGCCGTTGAGGAAGCCCGGCGCCGACACCGTGAGGCAGACGCCCGGCTTCTTGGTGAGGAAGCCGGCGATCGACGCGGCGTAGCCGGCGTTCTGCTCATGCCGGAACGACAGGACGCGGATGCCCTCGGCCTGCGCCATGCGGCCGAAATCGGTGATCGGAATCCCCGGCACGCCGTAAATGGTATCAAGCCCATTAAGCTTGAGCGCATCGATGATGAGATTGAATCCGTCGGTCAATTCCCGCTCGGCTTCCGGCTTCGCTTCTGCTTTCTTGGCGACCGCGGCTTCGGCCATGACTGAACTCCCCTCGAAAACTTAATCCAGATAATCGGCATATTGCGCGACATGCTCGGCGAGACCGAGCGCATGATCGCGCACGAGCGTTTCGGCGCGCGCAGTGTCCCGCGCTTCCAGCGCCTCGATGATGTTCATGTGATCTCGGATCGACCGGTCGACGCGGTCGCGCTCGACGATGGTCTTGCGCCGGATCATCCGCATATGCGTGAACAGATTTTCCGCGAGATCGATCAGCACCGAGTTGCCGCTCATGCGGATGATTGACTGATGGAATTCGATATTGACCTCGGAATATTCGTCGAGATGGGCGCGCAGCTCTCCGTCGACGAAGGTCGCGAACATGTCGCGCAGCGACGTTACATCGGCATTGGCGTTCTGGGTGATCAGGCGCGCCGCCATGCCTTCCAGCGCCGCCCAGGCGGTGATCAGCTCGATCACCTCCTTCTTGGTCTTGCGCACGACATAGACACCGCGACGCGGCACCGAGCGCACGAAACCTTC
>JAEZBA010000457.1 GCA_023430245.1 Pseudomonadota bacterium | reverse complement strand
ATCCCGGCGGCTTCCTCCACCGTGTTGACGAAATTTGCATCCGGCTGATGCAGCGGCTCGATGCAATAGGTGACGCCCGCGGCTTCCGCATCCGCCGCAATCGCGGCCCAGCATTCGACGCCGTAGCGGTAGCTCTCCGCCTCGTGTCCCGGTTCGAGGCGACGCTGCGCCGGCGAGCCGTGCACGATCGTGCTGCCGCCGAGGTCATGGCAGAGCGCAATCAGCCGGCGGATGGCATCGACGGTGCGGGAGCGCACGGCCGGATCGATCGCGGTCATCGATAGGCCCTCCGGTGCGCGCAGTAGATAATGCAGCCCGCTCACCGGCACGCCATGGTCTTGCGCGATGGTGCGGATCTCGCGGCGCCGCTCGGCCGGCAGGAGGTGCGGATCGGACGAGAGGGTGATGGGCGCAACTTCGAGCCCGTCATATCCCATCTGCTGCGCCAATTCGCATTGGCGCGCGAAATCGTGGTCGGCCAGCACTTCGTTGCAAAGAGAGATTTTCATCGCCGCTTTTACGCATCACTCGACTTGCGACGCAAGGGCGCGGTCGCGGCTGCCCACAAACGGCTGACCGCTTTGGTGAAGGCCGGGACGTTCATCAGGATGGTGCCGGCCACGAGGCAGAACATCACGAAACTGATCGGGCGGGTGAAGAATGGCGACAGGTCGCCGTCGGAAAGCGTCAGCCCGCGGCGCAGATTCTTGTCGAGCAGATCGCCGAGCACGATGCCGAGTACCAGCGGTGCCATCGGATAATTGAGCTGCCGCAGGATGAAGCCGACGATTCCGAAAGCCAGCATCACGTAGATGTCGAAAAAGCGCGAGGCGATCGCGAATGAGCCGACCGTGCACAGGACGAACACCACCGGCATCACCAGCGTCTGCGGCACCTGCAGGATCTTGATCAGCACCTGCGTCAGCGTCAGGCCGTAGATCAGGATGCCGATGCAGGCGAACAGCATCATCGTCACCACGTCGTAGACGAATTGCGGGTTGTTGACCATGATCAGCGGGCCGGGCTGCACGCCGTGGATCAGCATCGCTGCCAGCAACACCGCGGCCGGCGCCGAGCCCGGCACCGCCAGCGTCAGAACCGGAATCACCGCGCCCGGAATGCAGGCATTGTCGCCGGTTTCCGCCGCCATCAATCCTTCGACCGAGCCCTTGCCGAATTTTTCTTTTTCCCGGCTGGCGCGCCGCGCAGCGGCATAGGAACTCCACGCCGCGACGTCTTCGCCGACGACCGGAATGATGCCGATACCGGTTCCGATCAGTCCGGAGCGGATGATGGTGCGCCAGTACTGGAACACATCGCCAATCCGCGGGATCACCGCATCGAAAGTGTCGATGATGATTTTCGGCGGCCGGTTCTTGATCACCGTGAGTACTTCGGCAAAGCCGAAGGCGCCGACCAGCGCCGGGATCAGGGCGATGCCGCCGGACAGATCGTGGATGCCGAAGGTGAAGCGGTTATAGGCATACATGCCCTCCTGGCCGATCGAGGCGATGAACAGGCCGAGGAATCCGGCGATCCATCCCTTCAGCGGATCGTTGCCGGTGAGGTTGCCCGAAATGACCACGCCGAACAGCGCCAGCCAGAAGAACTCATAGGCGCCGAATTTCAGCGCGGCCTCGCCAAGCACGGGCGTGAACAGGGCCAGGCCAAGCATCCCGATCCAGGTGCCGAGCACCGAGCCAGTGGTGGCGATCCCCATCGCGCGGCCGGCGAGCCCCCGCCGCGACAGCGCATAACCGTCGAGACAGGCGGCGGCGGAGGCGGGCGTGCCGGGAATGTTGAGCAGGATGGCGCTGCGGCTGCCGCCATAGATCGCGCCGACATAGGTGCAGATCAGGATCAGCAGCGCCACATTCGACGGCAGCGCGATGGTCAGGGTCGTCATCAAGGCGACGCCCATGGTGGCGGTGAGGCCGGGCAGCGCGCCAATGATGAGCCCGATCAGGCAGGCGCCGAGTGCATAGAGAATGGTGCTGGGAGTCGCGAAGTTCGCGATCGATTGTCCGAACAGAACGAAACCGTCGAACATCGCAGGGCTCAGGGCAGCCGCACCAGGAACAGGTCCTGGAATACGTAATGGATGGAGCCGCCGCAGATCAGGCCGAAGATCGCGGCAAAGGCAGCGCCGCGTGCCAGCGTTCCGTCGGCCTTGCGGTCTTCGAACTGATACACGAACACGAACACCGCGATGAAAATGGCGGCGGCGAGCCAGAACGGCAGGCCGCTGCCAACGAGGCCAAGCGCGAATGTCAGACACAGCACCAGCGCGGCCAGAATGCGCCAGTGCTCGCGAAAACTGAAACCGGGGAAATGCATCTGCGCAATCGCTCCGGCGCGCACCGACCGCAGGATCAGCAGCAAACCCATGATGGCGAGCGCGAGACCGAGCAGTCCGGGGACGACGCCGGGCGCGGTGTAAATGCTGGCCTGAAGATGAGCCAGGCGGTCCATCTTCCAGCTGAGGACCATGATCCCTACCGCGAGCGCGACCCACACGCCGCCCGAGATCAGATCCGCAAAGGGCGACGGTCTTTCATTCTCCATTCGGTCCGCCCCGTGGCCCCATCCAAAAAAGCAGGTCCGCTCATCCGTACGAATGAGCGGACCTGGGTACTGACTCGCTTAAGGCTTGGCGATGCCGACCGTGTCCGGGGACACTTTCGACTTGCCGGCCGCATGCAATTGCCACGCGGTCGACTGGATGGCGGGCATCGCGGCCTTGACCGCTTCGTCGCCATAGACCGGCGCGAATTGCGCGCCGTTGGATGCGGCGTATTTCTTCAACGAAGCCGAGTTGGCAATCACGTCCTTCCACACCATGTCCATGGTCTCGCGGACATTGGCCGGGACATCCTTGTGGATGAAGATGCCGAAATAATTCGCATCCGGCTTGAAGCCTTCGACCGACGCCGTCACCGGCGGGATGGTGCCGTAACCTTCGAGTTCAAGCGGTTTGTCGGACAGCACCGCCAGCGGACGCAGCCGCTTGGCGCGCAGCATCGCGGCCTGCTCGACCGCAAGCTGGGTCGTGGCTTCCGTCTCGCCAGCAACCGTCGCATTCACCGCCGGGTTGCCGCCGTCATAGCTGACATGTTTGTAGGTGGCGCCGAGCGCGCGCGTGAAGGCTTCGATCGCGGCATGTCCCGACGAGTTGATGCCGGCCGTCGCGACCGATACGCTGTTGGGCTTGGCCTTCATCGCATCGACGAAATCCTTCGCCGTCTTGTAGGGCGTGCTCGGATTGACACCCAGCACCGACACGTTGACGACGCTGAGATAGGGCCGCCAGTCGGAGAATTTGGTGTCGAGCAGGCCGCTGACCGCATAAGTACCGATGTCCTTCGCGGCACCGGCGGTCCAGGTGTAGCCATCCTTTTGCGCGTCGAGTGCGCTCTTGGTCCCGATCGATCCCGAAGCGCCGCCCTGATTGACGATCACAACCTTCTGGCCGAGGGCCTTTTCGATCTCGACCGCGGCGACGCGGGTCACCTGGTCGGTCGAGCCGCCTGCCGCCCATGGCACGATGATGGTGATCGGGCGTTCCGGCTTCCAGGGATAATTCTGCGCGGATGCGCTGGCGGTCAAAGCCAGGATCGTGGACGCAAGAATGGTCGTTGTTCGCAACATCTGTCGTTCCTCCCGAGAACGTTATGGATCCGGCTTTTCGCCAGTATGGTCGTTCAGTCTGAGCGATCCCGCCTGCGGGCGACAAAAGCCGCCAGCATCGGCTCTCGCTAAGTAACTGTCTGGTTACAAATGCACCACGCCCGGGCACCGAGCGTCAAGAGGAAATCGGCCGGTCTCCCGGTCGTGTGACCGCGCTGGAGGATGCGACATCCGCTTGGCGCGCTCGCGGCGTGGCGGCGCGCGCCTATCAAATCCGCTCCGTTATGGCCGCAGATAGCCGAGCACCACTTCCTCGATGTGGCTTCCGCGCTCGGCCAGCGCCTCCGGTTTCCCCAGATCGCGGCCAAAGATGGTGGACAGGGTGAAGCGGTTCGACATGTAGAAAAATCCGAGCGACGCGATATCGATGTAGAGTTGGACCGGGTCGACGCCCTCGCGAAACACCTTCGCCTTCACGCCGCGCTCGAGCAGGATCGTGATGATCCCGACCAGCGGCGAGTGCAACTCGCGGATTTTCTTCGACGTCTTGAGATGCCGTGCGCGATGCAGGTTTTCGGTGCCGAGCAGGCTGAGAAACTCCGGATGCTCGATGAAATAGTTCCAGGTGAAGGCGACCAGTT